>NZ_JBJGZY010000004.1:0-156606 GCF_054050755.1 Modestobacter sp. SYSU DS0511 | reverse complement strand
CCCCCCCCCCCCCCCCCCCCCCCCCCCCCCCCCCCCCCCCCCCCCCCCCCCCCCCCCCCCCCCCCCCCCCCCCCCCCCCCCCCCCCCCCCCCCCCCCCCCCCCCCCCCCCCCCCCCCCCCCCCGCCGGTCGTTCAGTCGGTCGGTTCCCCGCCGGTCTCCGCGGGCGGGTCGGCCGGCGGCGGGTCGGCCGGGGGAGCCGGCTCGGACGACGGCGCCGGGGGTGCGCTGGAGCTGGACGCCGGTGCCCGCCGCTGGGTGCTGGTATCGCGGTCGTCGGACTGCGTCCGCTGGGTCCTCGGGGGCGCCGGGACCATGCCGCTGCCCTTGGTGCCGGCAGCGACGGCGGGGTCGGCCGGCGGGAGCTCCCGGGTCGGTCCCTGGTCCAGGATCGGCTTCATGGCGTCGTGCCAGATCTGCGCCGGCCGGCCACCGCCGTAGCTGCCGGCGTCCTGCTTCTCCTTGGGGTTGTAGATCATCACGCTGGCCGCGTAGTCACGCATGAACCCGACGAACACCGCCGAGTCGCGGTCCTGCGAGGTGCCCGTCTTGCCGGCGATCTCGTGGCCGGGGACGTTGGCCCGCTGGCCGGTGCCGATGCGGCTCTGCACGTCGGCGGTGAGCGCGTCGGCCAGGGTGTTCGCCACGGCCGGCGGGATCGCCTCGGGGGTGCAGTTGTCCTCCCGCACGACCGGCCGGCCCTCGTCGTCGGTGAGCGGCTCGCCGTTGCGGTCGAGGATCTCCACCACCGGCGTCGGGTCGCACTGGGTGCCCTCGGCCCCGAGCGTCGAGTACGCGCTGGCCAGGTAGAGGGGGCTGGTCTCGAACGGGCCGAGGGTGAACGAGGCCATCTCGCCCTCGATGATGGTCTGCGCCTGCTGCTCCGGCAGGTTCAGCCCCATCCGCTGGGCCATCGTCACCGGGCCGCGGACGCTGCCCAGGGTGTCCTCCATCGCCACGAAGTAGGTGTTGGAGGAGCGGGCCAGTGCGTCGTGCATGGTCAGGTTGGTGGGCAGCGTGCCGACGTTCTCGATCGGGCCGTAGGCCTCGCCGCGGGTGGTGCCGCCGTTCTTCTTGAACACCCGGGAGTAGTACGGGTCGCTGGTGGTGAGCCGGTAGTTGATCCCGTAGCCGGCGTCGAGAGCGGCGGCGGCGGTGAACACCTTGTACGTCGAGCCCGCCCCCTTGCTGGCCGCGACGTTGAGGTTGACCGACTCGCAGGCGGCGTCGACGGCGCGGTCGCAGCCGTACTTGCGGTTCGCGCTCATCGCCAGCACGTGGCCGGTGCCCGGCTCGACGGCGGTGTAGACGGCGGCGAGGGGGTCGCCCATCGGCACGGAGTCGAGCACCGCCTGGTCACCGGCGATCTGCATGTCCGGCCGCAGCGTCGTCCGGATCGTCCAGCCGCCGTTGTCGATGTCGCTCGGCGACAGCCCGAGCGTGCCGGTGAGGTAGCCGTAGAGGTAGTCGCAGAAGAACCCGCCGATGTTGGCGGCGGGGCAGCCGTTGGGCGGGCTGCCGCCCTCGGCGACCGGGATCGGGGAGGCCTGGACCTCGGCGAGCTCCTCGTCGCTGATGTGGCCGAGCTGGTGCATCCGGGCGAGCACCTGGTCGCGGCGCTGCTGGGCGAGCTCCGGATAGTCGATCGGGTTGTTCCGGGGGGTCTGCACCAGGCCGGCGAGCACCGCGGCCTGCGGCAGCTGCAGGTCGATGGCGTCCATGCTGAAGTACTTCTGCGCCGCGGCCTGGATGCCGTACGCCCCGCGCCCGAAGTAGGCGATGTTCAGGTAGCGGGTGAGGATCTCGTCCTTGGAGTACTCCTCCTCCAGGGCGAGGGCCAGCCGCGCCTCGCGCAGCTTGCGGCCCACCGTCTCGTCGAGGGCGGCGTCCCGCTCTTCCTGGGTCTCCGCCGTCTCGACCAGGGTCTGCTTCACCAGCTGCTGGGTGAGCGTCGAACCACCCTCGAGGACCTCACCGGCGGCGATGTTCTTCAGCAGCGCCCGGGTGGTGCCCTCGACGTCCAGGCCGCGGTGGTCGTAGAAGCGCGAGTCCTCGATGTCGACGATCGCCTGCTTCATCACGTCGGAGATCTGGTCGGGCTCGACCGGCGTCCGGTTGTGGTCGTAGAACTGGGTGATCACCGAGTCGTCGGCGGCGAGCACCGTGGTGTTGCCGTTCGGCGTCTTGTCGGTGAGCTCGACCGGCAGGGCGTCGAGCAGGCTCGCCGAGTTGCGGGCGACCAGGCCGGGCCCGCCGACCCAGGGCAGCAGCAGGGCGGCGACCAGGGCACCGGCGACGACGACGGTCGCAGCCAGCTTGACCAGGGCGCCCAGACGGGGGTTCGCAGACTCGGACATCGCGGGCCAAGGTACCTGTCGGCGGCGTGCCCGTGGGGGCCTCGACCGGCGACGCGCGGACGCCGGGCGTGGCGGCCGCGCGTCGCCGTCCGGGCGCGTCGAAGGGGTGGGCCGGCGGGCTCAGGCGGGGTGGTAGCGGTTGGCCCGGGCGAAGGTGCCCATGTCGTTGAACCGGACGCCGTTGGCGGCGAGCACCGGGTGGATGTCCCGCTCCATCAGCTGCCGCACGTAAAAGGGGTCGGCCACGTAGAAGTGGTGGATCGGGTGGGTGCTGCCGAAGTTCAGGCAGAACACCTGGAACGGCGCCAGGTACCACTTGTTGAACACCTGGGTCTGCTGCAGCACGTTCCCCTGCTCGACGTCGCCCTGGTAGTGCATGTTGCTGCTGATGAAGTGCAGGCAGAAGCCGCGCCAGACGTTGGGGCCCACCCAGACGACGGTCAGCACGGTCAGCGCGTGCAGCAGCCCGGCCGGGACGGCGGCGCCGGCCCAGGCGGCCACGTGCAGCGCGAGGAAGCCGTACCAGATGGTGATCGCCACCGGGGTCAGCCCGATGCTGGCCTTGAGGATGGTGCGCCGCCACAGCGCGTCCTCGGCGTCGGCCGGCCGGGTGGTGAGGATCCGGATCAGCGCCGGCACGTAGGGGTCGAGCAGGCTGTAGAGCCGCACGGGGCCCCACGGCTTCCCGTTGGTGATCGACACCTCCTCGATGTCGTCGGGCAGGCCGGACCAGGCGTGGTGCCGCAGGTGCAGGCGGATGCGGTAGACCGGGTTGATCGTGTACGGGCGGATCGCCCAGACGCCGAACAGCAGCGCGTACCGCACGCCCTTGCGACGGCGGAAGTAGAGGGCGTGGATCAGGTCGTGCTCGACCTCGTGCCCGACCGCGGCGAAGGCCGCGGACAGCAGCACCGTCCCGTACCAGGGCAGCACGCCGGTCAGGTAGAGCGCGCCGGAGCCGACGAACCCGGTGACGGCGACGGCGAAGGCGGCCAGCCCGAGCGCGTCCTGGTGCCGCAGCACCGGGTGGTCGCGCCGCAGCTCCTGCGACCGCTGCCGGATCGCGGCGGTGATGATCTTCGTGCGGGCCTTGTCGTCGGCGGAGAGCCCCGTGGTGTCCACCGGGATCTCCACGGGCAGGTCGGCGTCGGGGGCGCCGACCTCAGGGGCTGTGGTCATGCGGCTGCCTCACTCCTCCGGCTGATCGGTCGCGGCGGACCGTGACGGAGTGTGAGGGGTGGGTCCAGCCGCTCGGGTTGCGAGCTCGACACGTTCGGGGTACGTACGTCTGCCGTTCGCTCCGGAGCGTGAGAGCGGCGGTCAGGCCGCCGGGCGGCGGACGGGCAGCACCCGGCTGCGCGGGGTGCCGGTGCCGGTGTCGTCCTCGGCGGCGAGCAGCGCGGAGGCCATCACCCGGAGCCCGTCCAGGTCGTGCACGTCGCCGGCCGCGGCCGGGACGGTGCGCAACGGCACCTCGGGGTGCGCGCTGGTGAACCGGTCGGCCAGCCGCTGCTCCCGGGTGGCCTGCGCCATCCGCTCGGCGTGCACCCGCAGCGCTCCGGCGGCCAGCGCGGCGTCCGGCCCGCCCGCCTCGGCGACCGCCTCGGCCGCGGCCTCGGCGCGGGTGGCCGACAGCCCCGTCGTCGCCGGCGGGTGCGTGCGGTTGAGCACCAGCCCGGCCAGCGGCATCCCCTCGGTCGAGAGCCGGTCGACGAAGTAGGAGGCCTCCCGCAGGGCGTCGGGCTCCGGGGCGGCGACGACGACGAACGCCGTGCCCGGCTGGCGCAGCAGCTCGTAGGTGGCGGTGGCCCGCTCCCGGAAGCCGCCGAACATCGTGTCCAGCGCGGAGACGAACGCGGAGATGTCGTTGAGCAGCTGCCCGCCCAGGATCCTGCTGATGATCCGGCTGAACAGGTTGAAGCCCGCGCCGAACAGCCGGACCCCGGCCCGCCCGCCGGCCCGGGCCGGCGCGGTGAGCAGCCGGATCATCGTGCCGTCGAGGAACCGGCTCATCCGGTTCGGGGCGTCCAGGAAGTCCAGCGCCGAGCGGGACGGCGGGGTGTCGACGATCACCAGGTCCCAGCGGTCGCTGGCCCGCAGCTGGCCCAGCTTCTCCATCGCCATGTACTCCTGCGTGCCGGCGAAGGACGAGGACAGCGCCTGGTAGAAGGGGTTGTCGAAGATCACCTGCGCCCGCTCGGGCGTGGAGTGCGCGGACACGACGTCGTCGAACGTCCGCTTCATGTCCAGCATCATCGCGTTCAGCTCGCCCGAGGCGCCCGGCACCTCGACCCTGCGGGGCTCGTTGTCCAGCTCGACCAGGCCGAGCGACTGGGCCAGCCGGCGGGCCGGGTCGATGGTGAGGACGACGACCTGCCGGCCGGCCTCCGCCGCCGCCAGGGCCAGCGCCGCCGACGTCGTCGTCTTGCCCACGCCGCCGGAGCCGCAGCAGACCACGATCCGGGTGGTCGGGTCGCGGACCAGCCCGGCCAGGTCCATCGCCGGAGCCCGGTGCTGCGGGGCGCTCACGCCGCCGCCCCCGCCGTGAGGTGCCCCTCGAGGCGCTCGGCCAGCTCGAACAGGCAGCCCAGGTCGATCGGCCCCACCGACAGCGGGAGCTCGACCGTCGGCCGGCCCAGCGCCGCGACGTCGTCCCGGAGCGCGTCCTGCGCCGTCCAGCGGCGGGCGTGCTCCACCGCCTCGGCGACCAGCCCCTCGGCCAGCCGCTCACCGCCGGGGAGGTCGGCCGCGGCCAGCGCCGGCGCGAGGTCGGCCGCGCTCAGCCCGCCGTCGGCCGCCCGGGCCAGCGCCTCGGGCGGCAGCAGCGGCTCGCTGGCCATGTTGACGATCACCGAACCGACCGGCAGCCCCGCCTCGCGCAGCTCCCCGATCGCGTCGGCGGTCTCCTGCACCGGCATGTCCTCCAGCAGCGTGACCAGGTGGACGGCGGTCTGCGGCGACCGGAACACCGCCATCACCCCGTCGCTCTGGGTCTTGATCGGGCCTGACCGCGCCAGCCCGGCGACCTCGTTGGTGACGTTGAGGAAGCGGGTGATCCGCCCCGTCGGCGGGGCGTCGACGACGACGGCGTCGTACACCGGCCGGCCGTGCTCGCGGCGGGTGACCGCCTCCTTGATCTTCCCGGTGAGCAGCACGTCGCGCAGGCCCGGGGCGATGGCGGTGGCGAAGTCGATGGCGCCCATCCTGCGCAGCGCGTAGCCGGCCCGCTTCAGGTTGTAGAACATGTCGAGGTACTCCAGGAAGGCCGCCTCGACGTCGATGGCCAGCGCCTTCACCTCGCCCCCGCCGCGCGCGACGGCGACCCGGCGCTCCTCGTAGGGCAGCGGCGGGGTGTCGAACAGCTGGGCGATGCCCTGCCGGCCCTCGGTCTCGACCAGCAGCACGGAGTGCCCGTCGGCGGCCAGTGCCAGCGCGAGCGCGGCGGCCACCGTCGTCTTCCCGGTGCCGCCCTTCCCGGTCACGACGTGGCAGCGCACGGAGCGGGGGTCGGGCGTCACCGGATCAGCGTACGAGTCGAAGGACCCCCCTGCCCCCCAGCGCTCGCAGGCTCACGCCGGGCCCCTGCAGCGGGGCCGTTCCATCCCGTCGCCGGTGGCCCTGCGCTAGCGTCGCGGCATGAGCGAAGCCCGCCGTACCTGGGAGTACGCCACGATCCCGCTGCTGATCCACAACACGAAGGCGATCCTCGACTCGTGGGGCGTCGACGGCTGGGAGCTGGTCACCGTCCTGCAGGGGCCCGGCGGCGGTGACCAGCTGGTGGCCTACCTCAAGCGCCCGACGAGCTGAGGTCGGCGTGAGCACCCCGCAGAGCTGGCACGCCCGGCTGGCCGAGCTGGGCGTCCGGCTGCCCCCGGTGGCGGCCCCGGTCGCCGCGTACGTCCCGGCGATCCGCACCGGTCAGCTGGTCTTCACCTCCGGGCAGCTGCCCTTCGTCGACGGCGGGCTGCGCCGCACCGGCAAGGTGGGCGGCTCGGTCGACGTCGAGGACGCCGCGGCCGACGCCAAGGTGTGCGCCCTCAACGCGCTGGCCGCGATCGACGACCTGGTCGGGCTGGACAACGTGGCCCGGATCGTGCGGGTGGTCGGGTACGTCGCCAGCGCGGAGGGCTTCAGCGCCCAGCCGCGGGTGGTCAACGGTGCCAGCGAGCTCCTCGGCCGGGTCTTCGGGGAGGCCGGGCAGCACGCCCGTAGCGCCGTCGGCGTCGCCGAGCTGCCGATGAACGCCCCGGTCGAGGTGGAACTCACCGTCGAGCTGCGGTGAGCACGCCGGCGCCGGTTCGGCAGGCGGCGACGGTGCTGCTGGTGCGGGACGGCGCCGGGGGCCTGGAGGTGCACCTGCTGCGCCGTACCCGGGCCATGCCCGCCGCCGGGGGGATGACCGCCTACCCCGGTGGCGGCGTCGACGAGCGCGACGGCGACGTCGAGACCGCGTGGGTCGGGCCACCACCGGCGGAGTGGGCGGCCACCTGGGGTTGCGACGAGCGGCTGGCGCGGGAGCTGGTGTGCGCCGCCGTCCGGGAGACCTTCGAGGAGGCGGGCGTGCTGCTGGCCGGCCCGCCGGGGCGCGGCGTCGTCCCCGACGTCTCCGGCGCCGACTGGGAGGACCAGCGGCGCGCGCTGGTCGCCCGGGAGCTGTCACTGGCCGAGCTGCTGGCCGCTCGTGGCCTGGCGGTGCGCGCGGACCTGCTGCGCCCGTTCGCGCACTGGATCACCCCGCCGGCCGAGCGCCGCCGGTACGACACCAAGTTCTTCCTGGCGCTGCTGCCCGTCGGTCAGGAGGCCCGCGACGTCTCCGGGGAGGCGGACGAGGCGGGCTGGGCCACCCCGGCGGCCGCGCTGGCCGAGCACGCCGCGGGCACCCGGCCGATGCTGCCGCCCACCGTGCACACCCTGGGCCAGCTGGCCGCCTTCCCCGATGCGCTCAGCGCCCTGGCCGGGTCGCCGCCTGCGCCGGTGGTGCCGATCAGCCCGAGGTTCGTGCGCGGGCCCGATGGCCTCGTCGCCGTGCTGCCCGACGGCACCCGCATCCCGATGGTCCGCCCCGCGACCTGACTGCCGGGGACAGCGCGAGGGCCCCCGCTCCGGCTGGAACGGGGGCCCTCGTCAGACGGTCCTTCGTCAGCGCGCGCGGCGGCGCAGCCGTTCCTCGTCGAGGACGACGACGGACTTGCCCTGCAGCTGGATCCAGCCGCGGTGCACGAAGTCGGCCAGCGCCTTGTTCACCGTCTCGCGGGAGGCGCCGACCAGCTGGGCCAGCTCCTCCTGCGTGAGGTCGTGCTTGACCCGCAGGCCCTCGCCTTCCCGGCTGCCGAAGCGGTCGGCCATCTGCAGCAGCGCCTTGGCCACCCGGCCGGGCACGTCGGTGAAGATGAGGTCGGCGACCGAGTCGTTGGTGCGGCGCAGCCGGCGGGCCAACACGCGCAGCAGCTGCTCGCCGATCTCCGGGTGCGCAGTGATCCACGGCCGCAGCATCGTGTTCGGCATCTTGGCCAGCCGCACGTCGGTGACCGCGGTGGCGGTGGCGGTGCGCGGGCCGGGGTCGAAGACCGACAGCTCGCCGAACTGGTCGGACGGACCCATGACGGCCAGCACGTTCTCCCGGCCGTCCGGCGCCCGACGGGAGAGCTTGATCTTGCCGGACAGCACGACGTAGAGGCTGTCGCCCGACTCGCCCTCGTTGAAGACCACGCGGCCGCGGGGCAGCGTCACCGTCTCGAGCGCGCTGGCCACCGGTTCGGCGGCCTCCTCCGACAGCCCCTGGAAGAGCCCGGACTGGGCAAGTACCTCGTCCACGTGCACCTCTCGCAACGTCCTCGCGGGAGCGATGGCGACCCGCGTTCCCGCAGAGTCTAGGCCCTGTGGCCAGGCTCACCCGTGCGGTCAGTCACCGGCCTGCCCACTCAGAGTGGGGTCGAACCGTCAGCGCGGGCCCGGGCGGCCGTTCACCCGGGGTCCGTTCAGTCGGGGTCCCGGCCCTCCTCGGCGCGGGTGCTGTCGAAGTCCAGCACCGCCGGCTGGGCTGGTGGGGTCATCGTCCGCGGGCGGCGCCGGCGGCGGGCCCGCCAGCGGCTCATCGCGCGGCGGATGCCCGAGGCGGCCAGGGTGCCCACCTCGCCCGGGGTCGCCGTGTCGAGGAACGCCTCGACCTCGCGTGGTGACGCCGGCCGGCGCAGCGGCTCCTCGACCCGCTCCATGACGAGCAGGAACGCGATCAGCAGCGGCGGGAACAGGATGACGATGAGGGCGACCACGAGCACCTCCTCGGCGGCGTCTCCGGGCGGGGAGGCCCGGGTGGGAAGACGACGTCCGTCGTGCGGTCGGGTGGTGTGCCCGGCCGGATGCCGGGCGGTGCACCGTCAGCGAGTATGACGGGCACTGGCCGTCGGTGCCGACGCCTACCCTCGGTCGCGTGTCCGAGCCCGTGACCCCGCCGGCCTACACCCGGCCCGCCGCACCCCGCCGTCCGGCCCGCGCCGCGCGGCTGGGCGTCCCGCCCTTCGACCCGGAGGAGAGCCCGCTGGCCCGCACCCGGCGGGCCCGGCGGATCAACCGGGAGCTGGCGCTGATCCACCCCGATGCGCACTGCGAGCTGGACTTCACCACGCCGCTGGAGCTGCTGGTCGCCACCGTCCTGTCCGCGCAGACGACGGACAAGACGGTGAACAAGGTGACGCCCGTGCTGTTCACCCGGTACCCGGACGCCGCCGCGTACGCCGGCGCCGACCGCGCCGAGCTGGAGGAGATCCTGAAGCCGACCGGGTTCTTCCGCGCAAAGGCCAACTCGGTGATCGGGCTGGGGCAGGCGCTGGTCGAGCGCTTCGACGGCGAGGTGCCCGCCCGGCTGGCCGACCTGGTCACGCTGCCCGGGGTCGGCCGCAAGACCGCCAACGTGGTGCTCGGCAACGCCTTCGGGGTGCCCGGGCTGACCGTCGACACGCACTTCGGCCGGCTGGTGCGCCGGTTCGGCTGGACGGGGGAGGAGGACCCGGTCAAGGTCGAGACCGAGGTGGCCGAGCTGATCCCGAAGAAGGAGTGGACGATCTTCTCCCACCGGGTGATCTTCCACGGGCGGCGCGTCTGCCACGCCAAGAAGCCGGCCTGCGGCGCGTGCGGGCTCGCCTCGTGGTGCCCGTCCTACGGCATCGGGCCGGTCGACCCGCAGGTCGCGGAGAAGCTGGTGAAGACCCCGGCCGCCTCGGACACCGAGTGAGCCGCCGCCTCGCCGTCCTCGCGGCGGCCGTCCTGCTGCTGGCCGGCTGCAGCTCCGAGGAGTCGGAGCCCGAGCCGCCGGCGCCCGCCGCCGCCCCCGACGTGCGGACCGACCTCGCGGCCTGCCCCGAGCAACCCGACGAGCCGGCGCCGGACGGTGACCTGACCGGGCTGTCGTTCGCCTGCTTCACCGGTGGCCACCTCGACCTGGGGCGGGCCCAGGGCACCCCCACCGTGGTCAACCTCTGGGCCAGCTGGTGCGGTCCCTGCCGCGAGGAGCTGCCGCTCGTGCAGGAGCTGGCCGACACCGCCGGCGACCGGCTGCGGGTGCTGGGCGTCGACAGCCAGGACCGGGCCACCGCCGGTGCCTCCTTCGCCGACGAGGCCGGGGTCACCCTGCCCACCGCCGTCGACGAGGACGGCGAGATAGGCACCGCGCTCGGCCTGCGCGGACTGCCGCACACGCTGTTCCTCACCGCCGACGGATCGCTCGCGCACGTGCAGATCGGCCAGGTGCACTCGCTGGCCGAGTTCGAGGAGCTGGTCGCCGAGCACCTGGGCGTGCCGCTGTGACCGCCGCACCCGAGGAGCTGGCCGATCTCCCCGAGCACGTGCGGCGTCTCGTCGCGGCGGCCGGAGAGCTGTCGCTGTGGCACCGGCACGACCCCCGGTCCGCCCGCTCGGCCAGCGCCCGCCGCTCGGCGGTGCTCCTGCTGTTCGGCGAGGGCCCCGGCGGGCCGGACGTGCTGCTCATCGAGAAGTCCGCGCACCTGCGCCGGCACGCCGGCCAGCCGGCCTTCCCCGGCGGCGGTGCCGACCCGGGGGAGGAGTACCCGGTGGCCACGGCGTTGCGCGAGGCCCACGAGGAGGCCGGCGTCGACCCGGCCGGGGTCCGGGTGCTGGCGACCCTGCCGGCGCTGTTCCTCGGCCCGTCGGACAACCTGGTCGTCCCGGTGGTCGGCTGGTGGGACGACCCGCGGGACGTGACGGTCGGGGACCCGTACGAGGTCGCCCGGGTGGCCCGGGTGCCGCTGGCCGAGCTGGCCGACCCGGCCAACCGGTTCCGGGTGGGCCACCCCAGCGGCTACGTCGGCCCGGCGTTCGACGTCGCCGGAATGGTGGTCTGGGGGTTCACCGCCGCCCTGCTCGACGCGGTCCTGGAGGCCGCGGGCCTGGCCCGCCCCTGGGACCAGCGCGACGTCCGGCCGCTTCCCGTCCCCCCGGTGCCCGTCCTCCCGGACGGCGGGGACCCGCTGGCCACCGACCTGCTCGACGAGGAGCCGGCCGGCCGCGCCGCGCCGACGGTGGCCGACGACGCCGGGCGCACAGGCGGTCCGCGTACCGTCCCGGGACCATGAGCGCAGCCCAGGCCCGCGCGCGGGCGCGGCGCAGCCCACGCCCACCGGCGTCGGTGCTGCTGGTCGTCCTCGCCCTGCTCGGGGTGGCCCTGGCCGGCTGTTCCAACCGGACGCCGGTGCTGCCGGAGGCCACCCGCACCGCCGGCGGTGATGTCGGCACGGTGACCACGACGGCCGACGGCGTCCAGGAGATCACCCTGACCACCGGCGACGACTACGTCTTCACGCCGGACACCTTCACCGTCGAGCCGGGCACCGTGCGGGTGACCGTGCGCAACGTCGCCGAGCGGCTGACCCACAACTTCCGCTTCACCCCGGACACGGGCCCGGCGCCGATCGAGCCGGCCATCCCGGTGCTCAGCCCCGGGGAGGAGGACACCATCGAGTTCGAGGTGACCGAGCCGGGCGACTACCCCTTCGAGTGCAGCTTCCACATCGCGCTCGGCCAGGTCGGGACGATGACGGTGCGCGCCCCGTGAGCCTGGTCGATCTCGCGCTGATCGTCCTGGCGATGCTCTTCGCGCTCTCCGGGTTCCGGCAGGGCCTGATCGTGTCGGCGACCTCGTTCGTCGGGTTCTTCGGCGGCGCGGTGATCGGCGCGCAGCTGTCCGGGCCGATCGCCGACGAGCTGGCCGGTTCCTCGGTCACCCGGGTGTTCGTCGCGCTGGTCGTCGTCCTCGCCGGTGCCCTGCTCGGTCAGCTGCTGGCCGGTGTCCTGGGGCGCGCGGTGCGCACCCGGGTCACCTGGGAGCCGGCGAAGGTGCTCGACTCGATCGCCGGAGCCGTGGTCTCCGCGGCGGCGGTGCTGCTGGTGGCGTGGATGGTGGCCATCCCGCTGGCCAGCTCCCCGTTCCCCGGGGTGGCCGCGCAGGTGCGTGAGTCGAGCCTGGTGCAGTCGGTCGACCGCGCGGTCCCCGAGCAGGTGCGCTCGCTGTACGAGTCGCTGCGCGACGCGATCGACCGGCAGGGGCTGCCGGACGTCCTGGACCCGCTCACGCCCACTCAGGCGCGCGACGTCCCCGCCCCCGACCAGGCGCTGCTGGCCAGCCCGGTCGTCGAGCAGGTGCGGGGGTCGGTGGTGCAGATCCGGGGGATCGCCGGCTCCTGCGCCCGGCAGATCGACGGGTCGGGGTTCGTCTACGCCGACGAGCGGGTGATGACCAACGCGCACGTGCTGGCCGGGGTCAGCCGGCCCACCGTCAACGCCGAGGGCCAGACCTACGACGCCACCCCGGTCTACGTCGACGAGGCGACCGACGTGGCGGTGCTGGCCGTCCCCGGGCTGCCCCAGGTGCCGCTGCGTTTCACGCCAGTGCCCGCCGACACCGGCGACGACGCCATCGTCATGGGCTACCCGGGTGGGGGTGGCCTGTACGTCGGCCCGGCGCGGGTGCGGGACCGCGGGCCGATCAGCGGCCCGGACTTCCGCGCGCTGCGCACCGTGGAGCGCGACGTCTACGCCCTGTACGGGCAGGTGCGCGCGGGCAACTCCGGGGGCCCGCTGCTGGCGCCCGACGGCTCGGTGCTCGGGGTGGTGTTCGCCTCGGCCATCGACGACCCGGACACCGGCTACGCGCTGACCTACGACCAGGTCCGCACGGCGGCGGAGCAGGGCCAGCGGTCGGCCGCGGCGGTGGGCACCGGCTCCTGCGAGTAGAAGGTCGAAGGACCCCACCCTCATCCCTCGCAGGCTCGGGACGAGCCTCTGGGTGGGGCCGTGGCCCCACCGCTCGCAGGCTCGCGGCGGGACCCTGCAGCGGGGCCGTTCCATCAGGTCACGTGGCCCAGTCGGCGATCGCCGCGGTCACCTCGTCCGGGGCCTCCTCGTGCGGGAAGTGCCCGACCCCGGGCAGTTCCCGCCACCGGTACGCACCGGCCACGTAGCGGTCGGACCCGCGGGCGGTGGCCGGCAGGACGTGCGGGTCCCGGGCACCGTGCAGCTGCAGCGTGGGCGCGGTGATCGGCGCGGCCATCCGCCGGGCGAACCGCAGCCCGTCCGGCCGCAGCTGCGAGCGGCCGGCCCAGCGGTAGTACTCCATCGCCCCGTAGGCGGCCTGCGGGATGCGGGCCGCCGAGCGGTAGCGCTCGACGGCCTCGGCGAAGTCGGCGGTGTGCACCCAGGAGGGGCCCGACCAGCGGCGCATCAGCTCGGCCACCGGGTCGTCGTCGGCGCGGGTGAGGCGCTGCTCGGGCAGCCGGGGCAGCTGGAAGCGCAGGGCGTAGGCCATCGCGCGGCGCTGCTGGGCGGACGACATGCCGGCCCGCAGCCGCCGCGGGTGGGCGGCGGAGACCACCACCAGCCGGCGCACGGTGCGCGGGTGCAGGGCGGCCATCGTCCAGCCGACCAGTCCGCCCCAGTCCGAGCCGACGACCACCGCCTCGGTCTCCCCGAGGGAGCGGATGACGGCCGCCGCGTCGGCTGCGGCCGTGGGCAGGTCGTAGCCGCGGGGCGGCTTGTCGCTGGCCCCGTAGCCACGCAGGTCGGGGGCGACCACCCGCAGCCCGGCCGCCGCGAGCCCGGCCAGCTGGGACCGCCAGGCCCACCAGAACTCCGGGAAGCCGTGCAGCAGCAGGACCAGCGGCCCCGCACCGGCTTCGGCTGCGTGCAGCCGGACGCCGTTGGCGGAGACGTCCCGGTGCGTCCAGGGGCCGGGCAGCAGCGCGCTGGTGGCGTCGGGCGGCCCTTCGCCGGGCAGGCTCACCGGGTCAGCGCAGAGGGGCGTGCGCGTCCTGCCGGACGACCTGGCCGTCGCGGACCGTGGGCAGGTCGTGCGTGCGCTGGCCGGGGGCCTCGCGGCGCATCACGTCGGGGAGGTCATGCAGCGTCTCGATGGTGCGCTCGGGCTTCTTGATCTTCTTGACCAGCCGCCAGCCCACGAACCCGACCACTGCGGCCAGCAGGACCAGGAGGGCGAAGACGATGAGGAACGCCGCCCAGCGGGGGAGCCAGACGGCGAGCAGTTCGGCGAGGAAGAAGAAGAAGAACAACCCGGCGAAGGCGAGCATCGCGCCGGCGGCGGCGAACGCCCCGGCGCCGGCGCCGCCCCGCTTGACGGAGGCGCCGATCTCGGCCTTGGCCAGCTCGATCTCCGAGCGGACCAGGATGGAGACGTCGGTCATCGCGCTCTTGGCCAGCGTGCCGACCGAGGGCTCGGTGGCGCCGGCGGCGGTCGATCCCGTCTGCGGGTGCGTCGGCACACTCTGGGCCACGGGTGGCTCCTCCCTCATCGGCGCCGGGCGGACTCCCGGCGCATCGAACTGCACATGATCGTGCCGCATCTGGCCGATCGTCGCTGGCCGGGGTCACTCCTCAGGAGTGGGGCGACCGTGGGTTCACCCGATGTCGCAGCGGCACGGGCAGTCGGCGACGTGGGGGTGGGCCTGCTCGCGGGCGGGTGCGGGGTCCTCGGTGAGGAGCAGCTCGTCGCACCCCGGTGGGCAGCCGCAGTCCGGGTCGCCCCAGCCGAAGTTCGTGTCGTGCCCGGCCCGCGCCCGGGCGTCCCGCCGGCGTCGGCGCTCGTCCTCCCGGGCGTCGCACGCCGCCCGTGCCCGGGTGCGCGCTCGCTCCTCCGGTGCGTCCGCCGGACCAGGCGTCAGGTGGCCGTCCGGCGTGCCCCCGAGCCGGCGCCGGTCGTCGCGGACCTCCCGGACCCGGTCGAACGTGTACCAGGGCTGCTGCCGGTCGTAGCGCTGCTCGCCGTGCCACCAGTCCTGGTCACCGAACCGGGTGTCGAGATGGGCCGGGTAGCGGCGCCCGCCGGCATCGCGCACCGCGTCCAGCGCCATCGCCGGCACCTCGGTCCCGGTCTGGTCCGCCAGGGTCACCCGGAGACCGACCAGGGTCGCCGCGCGGCAGAGCAGGCGGGCAGGGACGTCCCGCCGGCCGCTCTCCGCCTGGCCGATCGCGCCGACGCTGACCCCCAGCTGGCGGGCGAGGTCGCGTTGGGACAGATCGCCACGACGCCGGATGCGCCGGAGCAGCCCACTCACCCACTCGGCTGGTGGCGGCTGGCCGTCGGGCCCATCCTCGGGCGACGGGTGCAGTGGGCCGGTCGGCGGCGGGTCATCGGGCACCGTGCCGATGCTGCCGTCGCCGCGGACCTCGCAGCGGCGTCTGACGGCTTCTGTGGACGGGCGCCGCAGGGCGGACGCGCGGCACCTGTGGGTGCGGGAGCTTGTGCTCTGCTCACTGGGGGTGAGCAGAGCACAAGCTCCCGAGGGGAGACCCCGGCCCCGGCCCCGGCCCCGGCCCGGGCCCCGTCCCCGGCCCCGGCCCGAGCGTGCGAGGGGTGAGGAGGACGGGGTCCTTCGTCAGTCGTCGGAGCCGCTGGAGGGCAGCTTGGCGCTGATCAGGTCCATGACCGAGGAGTCGGTCAGGGTGGTGACGTCGCCCAGCTCCCGGTTCTCGGCGACGTCCCGGAGCAGGCGGCGCATGATCTTGCCCGAGCGGGTCTTGGGGAGCTCCTGCACGACCATGATCTGCCGCGGGCTGGCGATCGGGCCGATCTCCTTGCGCACGTGCAGCCGCAGCTCCTTGACCAGGTCGTCACCCCGGTCGACGGCGTCCCCGCGCAGGATGACGAAGGCGACGATGCCCTGGCCGGTGGTCGGGTCGGTGGCGCCCACGACGGCCGCCTCGGCGACGGTCGGGTGGCTGACCAGGGCCGACTCCACCTCGGTGGTGGAGATCCGGTGGCCGGACACGTTCATCACGTCGTCGACCCGGCCGAGCAGCCAGATGTTGCCGTCGGCGTCCTTCTTGGCGCCGTCGCCGGCGAAGTAGACGTTCTTGCCGAACCGCGACCAGTAGGTGTCGACGTACCGGTCGTCGTCGCCCCAGATGGTGCGCAGCATCGACGGCCACGGCTCGGTGAGCACCAGCAGGCCGGTGGAGTCGTCGGCGAGCTCGTTGCCCTCGTCGTCGACGACCTTGGCGGAGATGCCGGGGAAGGGGTGCTGGGCGCTGCCGGGGACGAGCTTCGTGACGCCGGGCAGCGGGGTGATCATGTGACCGCCGGTCTCGGTCTGCCACCAGGTGTCCACGATCGGGCAGCGGCCGCCGCCGATGTTCTTGTGGTACCAGAGCCAGGCCTCGGGGTTGATCGGCTCGCCGACCGAGCCGAGCAGTCGCAGCGAGGAGAGGTCGAAGCCGGCCGGGACGTCGTCGCCCCACTTCATGAACGTGCGGATCGTGGTCGGGGCGGTGTACAGGATCGTGACCCCGTACTGCTGCACGATCTCCCACCAGCGGCCCCGGTGCGGCGTCTCCGGCGTGCCCTCGTACATCACCGACGTCGCCCGGTTGGCCAGCGGCCCGTAGACGATGTAGCTGTGGCCGGTGACCCAGCCGACGTCGGCCGCGGTCCAGAAGACGTCGGTGTCCGGCTTGAGGTCGAAGGTCGCCCAGTGCGTGTAGCTGACCTGGGTCAGGTAGCCGCCGGAGGTGTGCAGGATCCCCTTGGGCTTCGCCGTCGTGCCCGAGGTGTACATGATGTAGAGCGGGTGCTCGGCGTCGAAGGCCTGCGCCTCGTGCTCGGCCGACTGGCCGGCGACCAGGTCGTGCCACCAGACGTCGCGGCCCTCGGTCCACTCGACGTCGGTCTCGGTGCGCTTGACCACCAGCACGCTGCGTACGCCGTCCGACCCGTCCGACGCGACCTTGGTCAGCGCCTCGTCGACGTTCGGCTTGAGCGGGCTCGGAGCGCCCCGCCGGTAGCCGCCGTCGGCGGTGATGACGACCTTGGCGTCGGCGTCGGTGATCCGGCTGGCGAGGGCGTCGGGGGAGAAGCCGCCGAAGACGACCATGTGGACGGCGCCGATGCGGGCGCAGGCCAGCATGGAGATCACCGCCTCGGGGATCATCGGCAGGTAGATCGCGACCCGGTCACCGGCGGTCACCCCCAGCTCGGTGAGCGCGTTCGCGGTGCGGCAGACCTCGTCCTTGAGCTCGGCGTAGGTCAGCGTGCGGGTGTCGCCGGGCTCGCCGACCCAGTGGTAGGCGACCTGGTCGCCGTGCCCGGCGTCCACGTGCCGGTCGACGCAGTTGACCGCGACGTTGAGCTTCCCCCCGACGAACCACTTCGCGAACGGCGGGTTGCTCCAGTCCAGCGCCTGTTCCCACGGCTGTGCCCAGTCCAGCCGGCGGGCGGCGTCCTCCCAGAAGCCGACCCGGTCGGCCGCGGCCCGCTCGTAGGTGTCGGGCCCCGCGTTGGCGGAGGCGGCGAGGGCCTCCGGGGGCGGGAACCCGCCCTCGGGCAGCTGGCTGGACAGGCCCTGGGCGTCGTTCGTCTGGGTCTCGCTCATGCGCCACCTCCGGATCCGGGCGCCGCCCCACCGGTGAGGCGACGCTGTCTCTGCTGCACAACCTATGGCCCCGGTCACCTCTCCGTCAGGTGCCCCCGCACGTCGCCCTGGAACGCGGCCGGGCGAAACTGTCGCGGTGGACACCGGGACGACGCGGTTCGCCGGGCTGCCCGGTGCAGCGGGGCTCGGGCTGCTCCCGCCACCGTCGGCGGTCGCCGTCCCGGCGACCCGGTTGGCCCACCCCGACTGGACCCGCGAGGTGCTCGCCGCCCGGGCGCCCCGGCAGGGCACCGACGACCGGCGGGTGCTGGCCACCGTGTGGTGGTACTCGGCCTCCAGCGTGCTGCTCGGGCCGTTCCTGGCCGGGCTGGTCACTGGTCTGCCGGTGTCCGCCCGGCTCGCCGACACGACGCTGTACCTGCTGAGCGGGCACGCCCCGGTCGCCGCGACGGCCGGCGACCCGGCCGGCGGCGGTGCTCCGTCCGGTGACCTGCGGCCGGCTCTCGCGGCCGTGATCACCGCGGTGGCCTCGGCCGGTGGGCTGCGGGAGCGGCCGCTGTGGGCGATCGCCACCGACTCGATCGCGAACCGGCTGCTCGCGCTGGGCCGGGCCACCGGCGACGTCGCGGCGGCGACCGCCCTGGCCGGGCCGCTGGCCGCGGAGATCGGCCCGCCGCTGCCCGCGCCGCGGTTCACCGACGTCCCCCGACCCGGTGGGGGAGTCGTCCGGTTCGCCCGCCGGGCGTCCTGCTGCCTGCTGTACCGGGTGCCGCACGAAGTCACGTGCACGGCGTGCCCGCGGCGTCCCCCGGCGCACCGCGAGGTGCTGCTGGAGGACGCCGCGGTCCGCGTGCCCCCGGACTGAGGGCAGCCACAGATCGCGGCGTCGACGGCGGCACCGTCCGCCGCATCTCGGCCAGCAGTCCGGGGCCCGAGCAGGCCCCTGAGCGGGGCGCCGGTGGCGACGACGCCGGCGCGGCAGGCGGGTGGTGTGCAGGCACCACCGCCCGCCGCGCTCAGCGCAGGGCCGCGGCGATCGCCGCCCGCAGGTCGTCGAGCCCCTCACGGGTGAGCGCCGAGACCGGCACGGCGTCGGGATAGGCGGCGCGCAGCGACGCCACCCACTCCGGCGGTGCGATGTCGACCTTGTTCAGCGCGAGCAGCTCGCGGTGATCCCGGGCGCCGATCTCGTAGAGCACCCCGCGCACCGTGGTCACCTGCGCCATCGCGTCGGCGGCCGAGGCGTCGACGACGTGCAGCACCAGGTCGGCGTCGGTGACCTCCTCCAGGGTGGAGCGGAAGGCGTCGACGAGCTGGTGCGGGAGGTGCCGGACGAACCCGACCGTGTCGGTGAGAGTGACCTCCCGGCCGTCGGGGGTCCGCGCCCGCCGGACCGTGGGGTCCAGGGTGGCGAACAGTGCGTCCTGGACCAGCACGTCGGCACCGGTGAGCCGGTTGAGCAGGGCGGACTTCCCGGCGTTGGTGTAGCCGGTCAGCGCCACCGACGGCACCCGCGCGCCCCGCCGTCGGGACCGGGTGCGCTCCCGCCGGCGGCCGGTCTCGGCCACCTGGCGGCGCAGCTGGGCCATCCGGCGGCGCAGGTGCCGGCGCTGGGTCTCCAGCCGCTGCTCACCGGGGCCGCGGACGCCGATCCCGGCGCCTCCGGCGACCCGGCCGCCGCCGACCCGGGACAGCTCGGTGCCCTGTCCGCGCAGTCGGGGGAGCTGGTAGGCGAGCTGGGCCAGCTCCACCTGGGCCTTGCCCTCGCTGCTGCGGGCGTGCTGGGCGAAGATGTCCAGGATCAGCGCGGTCCGGTCGACCACCCGCGCGCCCACCCGGTCCTCCAGGTTTCGCACCTGGGCCGGGCTGAGCTCGCCGTCGGCGATGACCAGTCCGGCGCCCTCGTCCCGGACCAGCCCGGCGAGCTCGCCCACCTTGCCGGAGCCCAGGTAGGTGGCCGGATCGGGCCGGTCTCGGGCCTGGGTCAGCCGCGCGACCACGGCCACCCCGTCGGTCTCGGCCAGCCGGGCCAGCTCGTCGAGGCCGCCGGCGTCGTCGTCGGCGCGGTCGAGCCCGAGCAGCACGGCGCGCGTCACGTCGTCGTCGGAGCGGGTGCTGGCGTCGTCCGGGACGACGTCGGCACCGCCGGAGCGGACCAGCCACGGACCGGGCACGAGGGCCTCCTCAAGACACGCCCGGCCGGACCGGGCCCCGGGCTGCCGGCTCTGCTCGCCGTCGCGCCACCGCAGGTGACCCCGGTCGGACCAGCTTCGCCGTCCGGGCGGCGCGTGGCCACCCGAGGGGCTCAGGCGGTCGATGCCTCCCCCGGGTCGGTGCGGTGCAGGTCGGTGACCCGGGGGAACGGGGCGAGGGAGAAGACCGCCTCGACCGGCACCCGGAAGAACTCGGCGATCCGCAGCGCCAGGGCGAGGCTGGGGCTGTACTCGCCGCGTTCCAGGTAGCCGACGGTCTGGTAGTGCACCCCGAGCGCGTCGGCCAGCTCCCGCCGCGTCACCCCCTGCTCGGCGCGCAGCAGCGAGATCCGGTTGTGCACACCCTCGGTCACCTGACCCACTGCAGCGCCGCCTCCCGCGCGGCCTGCACCTGCGAGCCCGACTGCCGCCGGGCCATCCGGCGCAGCACCCGCGGTGCGAGCAGACAGCCCACCACGGCCCACGCGGCCAGCACGAGGACGGCCACCCCGGGCCGCCAGACGTCGCCGAGCTCGGCGGCGGCCGCCCCGTCGGGCAGGAACGCCCAGCGCAGCCCGTGGCCGAGCCAGTAGACCGGGAACACCTGGGCGACGGCCTGCACCCACCCCCACAGCGCCTGGATCGGCACGACGATGCCGGAGATCCCCAGCAGGACGAGGACCGGGAGCATCCCCCAGGTGCCCACCTTCTGGACGCTGGGCACCACCGACCCGATGACCATGCCCCAGGGCAGGAACGCGAGCAGGGCGACTGCGATCAGCCCGACGGTGACGGCCCAGCCGGCCGTCCCCCGGTGCATCAGGTCGTCGAAGAGCAGCAGGCTGGGCACGAGCAGGACCAGCAGCGTCGGCACCAGGTTCAGGCTCTGCAGCGTCAGCTGTCCGGTGACGTAGCCGGGCATGCCGGCCGGCAGCGCCTTGTGCCGCAGCAGCGTGCCGTCCTCCCGCTCCATGGCCAGCGCGTACGCCGGGCCGATGACGACGCCGAAGACGAGCAGCCCGCCGAGGATGCTGGGCAGCGCGAACGACGGGTAGAGCAGGCCCGTGCCGTCCAGCTCGTTGTCCCGGTTGATCCACAGCCAGCCGAGCGTGATGCCGCCCATGAACAGGTAGAAGCCCTGGTCCTGCGGGCTGCGCAGCCCCTGGACGAACTCCGTCCAGCCGCGGCGCAGGCCGAGGCCGATCGCGTGCCGGGTGGCGTTCACCGGGTCACCTCCACCAGCTCGGGGGAACGGGGGGCCGACTCGAACCGGTGCACCATCGCCAGGTAGGTGTCCTCCAGGTCGGCGCGACGCACCTCCAGGTCGGTGAGCTCGTCGCCGTGCTGGGTGAGCAGCTGGCGGACGAAGGGCACCGGCTCGTCGGTGGGGTGCACGAAGTGCTCGCCGGCGCAGGTCCAGCGCGCCTCGCTGCGGCCGGCGACCTGCCGGGCGAGCTCGTCCGGGCTGCCGTCGGCGACGATCCGCCCGTCGGTGAGGATCAGGATCCGGTCGGCCAGCCGCTCGGCCTCCCCGAGGTCGTGGGTGGTGAGCAGGATGCTGGTGCCCTCCAGGTCCGACAGCCGGTGCACCAGGTCGTGGAAGTCGCGCCGGGCCTCGGGGTCGAAGCCGGCGGTCGGCTCGTCCAGGAACAGCAGCTCGGGCCGGCCGATGATGCCGACGGCCACGTCGAGCCGCCGGCGCTGCCCGCCGGAGAGGGTGGCGATCTTCCGGTCGGCGTTCTCGACGAGGCCGACGGTGTCCAGCAGCCACTCGACGTCGTAGGGGCGGGGGTGCTCCGGCGTCGCGTACGGCGCGTAGTACCCGCCGAGGTAGGTCAGCAGCCGGCGCGGGGTCCAGCGGGGGTGGTCACGCCAGGACTGGAGCACCACGCCGATCCGGGCGCGCCAGGCGTCGTCCCCGGTGGCCGGGTCGGCGCCCAGCACCCGGACCTCGCCGGCCGAGGGCAACCGGAAGCCCTCGAGCACCTCGATGGTGGTGGTCTTGCCGGCGCCGTTGGGGCCGAGCAGGCAGACGACCTCGCCGGGGTGGACGTCGAAGTCCACCCCGGTCAGCACCTGTTTCGGCCCGAAGGCCATCCGCAGGTCGCGCACGTGGACGACGGGCTCGGGGGGCGGGGGTGTCGAGGGGACGGCGTGCACGTGCACCACTCCTTCGGCCGCTGGGTGCGGTCATAGTAGGAGTGCTACATCGGCAGCACTAGTGCTTTGGGCGCGCACGCGCGGGCACACCGCGTGGCGGGCGACCGGGTCAGGCCGGCGGCGCGCCGAGGCCGACGACGTCGCCGACCACCCAGACCGCCGGCGGGCGGATGCCGGCGTCCGTGATCGCCTCGCCCAGGCCGGCGAGGGTCGTGCGCACCGTCCGCTGGCCGGGGGTGGCCCCGTCGGCGACCACGGCGACCGGGGTCTGCGGGTCGCGCCCGTGCTCGACCAGGGCGGCGGCGATCCGCCCGGCGGTGTCCACGCCCATCAGGACGACCAGCGTGCCGCGCAGCCGGCCCAGCGCCGCCCAGTCGACCAGCGACGCCGGGTGCCCGGGCGGCACGTGCCCGGAGACGACGACGAACTCGTGGGTCATCCCGCGGTGGGTGACCGGCACCCCGGCCAGCCCCGGGACGGCGATCGCGCTGGTCACCCCGGGGACGACCTCCACCGGCACGCCGGCGGCAGCGCAGGCCTCCAGCTCCTCCCAGCCCCGGCCGAAGACGAACGGGTCACCGCCCTTGAGGCGCACCACCCGCTTGCCGGCCAGCGCCCGGTCGACCAGGAACTGGTTGATCTGCTCCTGGGCCATGGACCGCCCGCGCGGCAGCTTGGAGGCGTCGATCACCTCGACCTCGGCGGGCAGCGAGGCGAGCAGGCCCTGCGGGGCGAGGTGGTCGGCGACGACGACGTCGGCGGTGGCCACCGCGTGCCGCCCCCGGACGGTGACCAGGCCCGGGTCGCCGGGCCCGCCGCCCACCAGCACGACGCTGCCGGCGGCGCCCTCGGTGGGGCGGGCGGCGCGGTCGGAGATCGAGCCGTCGATCAGCCCGGTGAGCACCGCGTCGCGCACGCCGATGGCCCGCTGCGGATCGCCCCCGCCGTGCACGCCGACCACCAGGTCGCCCTGCCGGCCGACGGCGGGGGTCCAGGCGCTGGAGGCCGACCGGTCGTCGGCGCGGGCGCAGAACACCCGGGCCCGCTCGGCCTCCTCGGCGATCGCGGCGTTGACCTCGGGGTCGTCGGTGGCGGCGACGGCGTACCAGGCGCCGTCCAGGTCGCCGCGCACGTACCGGCGGGGGTGCCAGGTCACCGAGCCGGGGGCGACGAGGGCCTCCAGCGCCGGGGTCACCTCGGGGCTCACCACGGTGACCAGGGCGCGGGCCTCGAGCAGCCCGGCCACCCGGCGGTGGGCCACCTGGCCGCCGCCGACCACCACGACACGGCGTCCGGCCAGGCGCAGCCCGACCGGGTAGACGGCGGCCGGGGCGGGGTCAGGCGCGGTCATCGGTCTCCTCTGCCAGGGCGGCCGGGCGGGGTGGCAGATCAGCGGCGACGTCGGCGGTGACCCGCTCCAGGATCGCAGCCAGCGCCTGGCCGAACGCACGGGAGGTCCCCGGGTCGCGCACGGCGACCCGCAGGTGGTCGCCGGTCAGCCCCGGGAAGGTGTCCCCGCGGCGCACCGCCCAGCCCGCCTCCCGGAGCAGGGCACGGACCCGGGGGCCGCCGGGCACGCGCAGCAGCACGAACGCCGAGGCGGGGTCGCCGACGACCTCCACCCCGGCCGGGAGGGCCGCCAACAGCTCCCGCCGGTGCGCGGTGAGCTCGTCGGCCACCGCTGCGGCCTCGGCCCGGGCACGGTCGGTCGTGCACGCGACCAGCGCGGCCAGCGCCGGGGTGGAGACCGGCCAGTGCGGCTGCTGAGCGGCGAGGGCGGTGACCAGGTCGGGCGGGCCGAGGGCGTAGCCGACCCGCAGCCCGGCCAGGCCCCAGGTCTTGGTCAGGCTGCGCACCACCAGCACGCCGGGCAGGTCGGTGCGGTGCGCCAGGGACGCCGGCTCGCCGGGCACCGAGTCGGCGAACGCCTCGTCGACCACCAGCACCCGGCCGGGCCGGGCGAGCGCCGCCACCGTGTCGGCGGGGTGCAGCACCGAGGTCGGGTTGGTCGGGTTGCCGAGCACCACCAGGTCGGCGTCCTCCGGCACGGCCGCGGCGTCCAACCGGTACTCCGGGGCGGGCAGCAGCAGCCGCTCGACGGGGTGGCCGGCCGCCCGCAGCGCCGCCTCGGGCTCGGTGAACGAGGGGTGCACGACGACGGCCCGCCGCGGGGTGAGCGCCCGGGCCAGCAGGGTGAACGTCTCGGCCGCCCCGGCGGTGAGCAGCACCTCTGCCGGGTCCCGCCGGTGCGCGGCGGCGACTGCGGCGCGGGCGGGGCGCGGGTCGGGGTAGCCGGCGCTGGCGTCCAGCGCCTCGTGCAGCACCTCCCGCAGCCAGGCCGGCGGCGCGTCGGCCCGCACGTTCACCGCCAGGTCGGTCAACCCCGGCCCGACCTCGGCGTCGCCGTGGTGCCGCAGGTCGACGTCGCCGCCGTCGTCCCCGCCGTCGTTCCCGCCAAAATGGCCATTTTGGCGGGGACGGGTTGCGACCGCCACGGTCACCCGGCCGACCACGGTCTTGCCGACGACGAGCTGCCCCCCGCCGAGCAGCGCGGCGGCCTCGGCGACCGAGCCGGTGCCCACCGCGGCCGCGACCCGCGCGGAGGGGGTCGGCACGGGCACCGCGGCCAGCGCCGATGCGGGGTGGCCGGCCAGCGGCCAGCCCCGCCGCTCCGCGGCCTCGCGGAGCCCGGGCTCCGCGGCCCGGGCGTCCAGGGTGGCGAGCCCCACGGGGCCGGCGTCGGCAGGCAGCACGGCGTCGACCGCGGCCAGCACCTCCTCGGCGGTCACCCCGGAGACGGCGCCGACCCCGACGGTGATCACGCCCGGACCCCGGGGGAGTCGGGCAGTGCGGCGAGCAGGGCGTCGGCGTCGCGCGGGAGGGCGCCTTCGGGCAGCAGCCCGAGCTCGCGCAGCCGGGCACCCACGGTCAGTGCCCAGGGGCGGTCCAGCCGGGCGCGGGCCAGCAGCGCGTCGTCGCTCAGCACGGCCTCCGGCGTCCCCTGCACCACCCGGCCGTCGACGACGACGGCGACCTCGTCGGCCCAGCGCAGCGCCAGGTCGACGTCGTGGGTGCTCATCACCACGGTCGAGTCGGCCTCCTGCAGCCGGGCGAGGGCGGCCAGCGCCTCGCCGACCGCGGTCGGGTCCAGCCCGGCGGTCGGCTCGTCCAGCAGCAGCACGCAGGGGCGCATCGCCACCGCGCCGGCCATCGCCACCCGCTTCCGCTCGCCGTAGGACAGCTGGTGGGTGGGGCGGTCGGCCAGGTGGGTGACCGCCAGCAGCTCCAGCGCCTCGGCGACCCGGGCGCGCACCTCGTCCTCGGTCAGGCCCAGGTTGACCGGGCCGAATGAGACGTCCTGCGCCACGGAGGCGCTGAACAGCTGGTCGTCGGGGTCCTGCAGCACCAGCTGCACCGCCTGCCGGTGGGCGCGCAGCCCCGCGCGGGTGTGGCGCAGCTCGGCGCCGTCCAGCGTGACCCGGCCGCGGGCCGGCTCCAGCGCGCCGGACAGGCAGCGCAGCAGCGTCGTCTTCCCCGAGCCGTTGGCGCCGAGCACCGCCAGCCGCCGGCCCGCCGGCACGGTCAGCGAGGCGCCGTCGAGCACCGGCCGGCGGCGGTCGTAGCCGACGGTGAGCCCGGCCGCGGCCAGCGTCAGGTGGCTCACGCGAGGACTCCGACGGTGACCAGCGCGGCCAGCCCGGCGACGGTGAGCGCCTCGAAGCGGCGCGAGCCCGGCAGCGTCTCGGGCAGCACCCGCAGGCCGGTCTCCATGCCCCGGCCGGCCAGCCCGTCCTGCAGCCGCCGGGCCCGGTCCCAGGAGCGGGTCAGCACCGCGGCGGCGAGCACCCCGCTGGATCGGTAGGAGCGGCGCACCGTCGAGTGGCCCATCCGCGCGGTCTGCGCCTCGCGGATGGTGGTCAGGCTGGTCAGCAGCACGAACAGCAGGCGGTAGGTGACCGAGGCGACCTCCACCACCGCGGCCGGCACCCGCAGCCGCTGCAGCGCGGGCAGCAGGTCCGACATCGGCGTCGTCGTCGCCAGCAGCAGCACGGCGGCGCTGCCGGCCAGCGCGTGCCCGACCAGCCCGCCGGCCCGTTCGGCGGCGTCCGGAGCCCAGCCGAGCCCGCCGTCGCCGACCTGCACGACCGCGGTCAGCGCGCCGATGGCGATGAACGCCAGTGGCAGCCGGATGGCCCGGCCGAACGTCCGTGCCGGCACCCGGGCCGGGCCGAGCGCCAGGACGACGGCGGCGAGCCCGACCAGCACGCTGCCCGGCCAGGCCGGCAGCACCAGCGCGCTGAGCACCAGCCCGCCGGAGAGCAGCAGCTTGTCGGCGGGGGAGCGCCGCCGCCAGGTGCTGGCCCAGGCCGCGTCGTCGATCGCGAGCCCGGTCACGGCCCTGCGGTGGGGCTCTCCGCTGCCCGGGGCGCCGTCCGCCGGCCGCGCAGCCGGCCGAGCACGTACCCGAGCACGCCGCCGCCCAGCGCGGCCTGCAGCGCGAACAGGCCGGACTCGATCTCCGACGAGCCGGGGGAGAAGACCGACTCGAACCACGGCTCGTAGCCCGGGGCGGACTCCTGCACCAGCTCGGTGGCCTGGCTGTCGGTGCCGGCGTACTCGCTCTCCCGGTCCAGCAGCAGCGGGGTGGCGAACAGCGCGACGACGGCCAGCACGAGCAGCGCGGTGACCAGGTGCCGCCTCATCGGAGCCCCTCCCCGGGTGCTTGGTCGCGCGAAAGCGCGGGTGCTTGGTCGCGCGAAAGCGCGGGTGCCTGGTCGCGCGAAAGCGCGGGATCGGGGTCGGGGGCCGGGCGGAGGACGCCGAGGCGCTCGAGCTCGGGCCGGGCGTTGACGGTGAGCACCCGGAACAGCAGGACGCCGAGCAGCCCCTCGCCGACCGCCAGCGGCACCTGGGTCAGCGCGAAGACGCCCAGGTACTTCAGCGCCGCGCCCACCAGCCCGCTCTCCGCGTCGGGGAAGGCCAGCGCCAGCTGCAGCGACGTCGTCACGTAGGTGGCCAGGTCGGCCAGCGCCATCGCGGCGAACACCCCGGGCAGCAGCCCGCCGCCGCAGCGGCGCACCAGCCGGTAGGCCCCGTAGCCGACCCACGGCCCGACCACCGCCATCGAGAACGCGTTGGCGCCCAGCGTGGTGAGCCCGCCGTGCGCGAGCAGCAGCGCCTGGAACAGCAGCACCACCGTGCCGAGCAGCGCCATCACCGGGGGCCGGAACAGGACCGCGCCCAGCCCGGTGCCCGTGGGGTGGCTCGAGCTGCCGTTGAACGAGGGCAGCTTGATCGCGCTCAGCACGAAGGTGAACGCACCGGCCGCGCCCAGCAGCAGGGTGGACTCCGGGTGCTCGCGAACCTCCTTCACCACCGCGCGGGCGCCGTGCACCACGAACGGGGCGGCGACGAGCGTCCAGCCGACGGCGTGCGGCGCGGGCAGGAACCCCTCAGCGATGTGCATGGCCGACCTCCTGGGCGAGCCGCGCGGCGGCGGCGACGAAGCGGGTGGCCATCCCGGGTGATCCGGCCCAGTTCAGGTGCAGGTAGCTGGCGTGCACGTTGCCGCTGACGAAGCCCTCCGGGCCGTCGGCGCTCCACTGCCAGGCGGGGGTCGGCCCCGCGCCCGGGCCGGCGGTGGTCCGGTGGAACTCGTGCCCGCGCACCCGGGTGCCGGCCGGGGCCAGCACGCTGTCGGTCAGCGCGACCGCCGCCCGGTAGCCCAGGGTCAGCCGCGGGTGCATCGCCGTCGTCGTGGGCAGCACACCGCACATCGGCTCGCCGTCCAGTGCCTGCGAGAGGTACAGCAGCCCGGCGCACTCGGCGGCGATGGGGCCACCGCGCGCGGCGAGGTCGGCGATCGCCGACCGCAGGCCGACGTTCGCGCTCAGCGCGGACGCGTGCACCTCGGGGAAGCCGCCGCCGACCACCAGCGCCCGGGTGCCCGCGGGGAGCGCGTCGTCCCGCAGCGGGTCGACCGTGCAGACCTCCGCGCCGGCGGCGGTGAGCAGCTCGGCGGTCTCGGCGTAGCCGAAGGTGAACGCCGGGCCACCGGCGACGGCGACCACCGGCCGGCCCTCGACCCGGGTGACCTCCGCCGCCGGGTCCCAGGGTTCGCCGGGCAGGTCCGGTGCGGTGCGGGCCAGCCGCAGGACGGCGTCCAGGTCGACCGACGACTCGACCACCGAGCCCAGGGCGCGCACGGTGCGCACCGCATCGGCCGACCGTTCGGCAGCGGGGACCAGGCCGAGGTGGCGGGAGGGGGTGGACAGGTCCTCGATCCGGCGGACCGCACCCAGCACCGGCACCCCGGCCGCGCCCAGCGCCTCGCGCAGGATCGCCTCGTGCCGGTCGGTGCCCACCCGGTTGAGGACCACGCCGCCGATCCGCACCGTCGGGTCGAAGGTGGCGAAGCCGTGCACCAGCGCCGCGACGCTGCGGGCCTGCGAGGCGGCGTCGACGACGAGCACCACCGGTGCCCGCAGGTGGGTGGCCAGCTGCGCCGTCGACCCGTAGCCGGGCTCGACGCTGGCGTGCGCGGCGCCGTCGAACAGCCCCATGACCCCCTCGACCACCGCGACGTCGGCGCCGCGGGAGCCGTGCAGGAACAGCGGGGTGATCCGGTCGTCGCCGACCAGCCACGGGTCGAGGTTGCGCCCCGGGCGGCCGGCGGCCAGCCCGTGGTAGCCGGGGTCGATGTAGTCCGGCCCCACCTTGTGCGGGCTCACGGTGAGCCCGCGGGCGGTCAGCGCGGCGATCAGGCCGGTGGTGAGCGACGTCTTGCCGGCGTTCGACGACGGCGCGGCGACCACGATCCGCGGGATGTGGTGGGTGCTCATGCGGCCGCTCCCGCGTTGAGCATCGGCAGGTGGTCGCTCGACACGCCGTTCGGAGCGACCGTTCGCCGATGATCAACTCGGCAGGGGGTCGGGCGGGTCACCACTCGATCCCCCGTTGGCCCTTCTGGCCGGCGTCCATCGGGTGCTTGACCTTGGTCATCTCCACGACCAGGTCGGCGGCCTCGATCAGCGCCGGCGGGGCGTCGCGCCCGGTGATGACGACGTGCTGGCTGCCCGGGCGAGCGGACAACGTCGCAACCACGTCCTGGATGTCCACCCACCCCCACTTCAGCGGGTAGGTGAACTCGTCGAGCACGTAGAACCGGTGCGCCTCGGCGGCCAGGTCGCGCTTGATCTGCGCCCAGCCCTCGGCGGCGTCGGCGGCGTGGTCGGTCTCCGCGCCCTGCTTGCGCGACCACGACCAGCCCGCGCCCATCTTGTGCCAGACCACCGGGCCGCCCTCGCCGGTCTCGGCGTGCACCCGGCCCAGCGCGGTCAGCGCGTTCTCCTCGCCGACCTTCCACTTGGCGCTCTTGACGAACTGGTAGACCGCGATCGACCAGCCCTGGTTCCAGGCCCGCATCGCCATCCCGAAGGCGGCGGTGGACTTGCCCTTCATCTCGCCGGTGTGCACCGCCAGCAGCGGCCGGTTGCGCCGCTGCCGGGTGCTGAGTCCGTCCTGCGGCACGACCGCGACCTGTCCCTGCGGCATCAGGCTGCCCGCCTCTCCCGCACGGTGCCCGCGAGGTCGTCGGCGCCGAGCTCGTCGAGCTGCAGGGTCTCCGCGCCGAGCTGGAGCCCCAGGGACGCCGCCAGCCCGAGCCGCACCGGCCCCGACTCGCAGTCGACGACGACGCTCGCGACATCCGCTGCCGCGAGCAGCCCGGCGGCCCGGCGGGCGTCGCCGAGGTGGTCACCGCCGCGGGCGCCGGTGGCCCGGCCGTCGGTGACGACGACGAGCAGGGGGCGGCGCTGCGGGTCGCGCACCCGCTCCAGCCGCAGCGTGTCGTGGGCCTTGAGCAGCCCGGCGGCGAGCGGGGTGCGCCCGCCGGTGGGCAGGCCGGTCAGCCGGGCGGCGGCGGCCTCCACCGACCAGGTGGGCGGCAGGGCCAGCTCGGCCTCTCCGCCGCGGAAGGTGATCAGCCCGACCTTGTCCCGGCGCTGGTAGGCGTCCATCAGCAGCGAGAGGACGGCGCCCTTCACCGCGGCCATCCGGGAGCGGGCGCCCATCGAGCCGCTGGCGTCGACGACGAAGAGGACCAGGTTGCCCTCCCGGCCCTCGAGCGTGGCCTGGCGCAGGTCGTCGCGCTCGACCCGCAGCCCGGTGCCGCTGCGCCCACGGGCCCGCTGGTGGGGCGCGGCGGCCACGATCGTGTCGACCAGGTGCAGCTTGGTGACGCTGCCCTCGGGTCGCTTCGAGCCGACGACCCGGCCGCGCTCGCTGCGCGCCCGCGACCGCCGTCCCGCGGCGCCCGCGCCGATGCCGGGCACCTCCAGCCGGCGGGTGCGGAACGGGTCCGACGGCGCCACCGCAGCCTGCTCCGGCGCGGGGGCGGCGCCGGTGTGCCCGCCGCCCTCACCCCGCGGCGCCGTCGTCGGTGGTTGCTCGTCCGTGGCCCCGCCGTCCTGCGGACCCGGCGCCGACTCGCCTTCCCCGCCGCCAAAATGGCCATCTTGGCGATCGGGGGAGCCGTCGTCCGGGGGTGGGCCGCCGCCGTCGGTCGGGTCGGTGGGGGGCTCGGGGTCGTCGTCCGGCGGGGTGGGGTCGTCCGGGCGGGAGTCCTCCAGCGCCCGGTCGAGGGTCTCGTCGTCCAGGCCGGGGGCGTCGAAGGGGTTGCGGCGGCGGCGGTGCGGGAGGGCGAGCCGGGCGGCGACCCGGACGTCGTCCTCGGTGACGTCGGTGCGGCCGCACCACGCCGCGTGCGCGATCGCCGCCCGGGCGGTGACCAGGTCGGCGCGCAGCCCGTCGACGTCGAAGGCGGCGCAGACGCTGGTGACCTGGCGGAGTGCGGCGTCGCTCAGCACCACCCGGGGCAGCAGCGCGCGGGCGGCGGCGATCTGGTCGGCGAGTTCCCGCTCGGAAGCGGCCCAGGCGGCGGCGAAGGCGGCCGGGTCGGCGTCGTAGCCGAACCGCCGGCGGACCACCTCGGCGCGCAGGTCGGCGTCGCGCGGGGCGGCCACCTCGACGGTGAGCCCGAACCGGTCGAGCAGCTGCGGGCGGAGCTCGCCCTCCTCCGGGTTCATCGTGCCGACCAGCAGGAACCGGGCGGCGTGCCGCACCGAGACGCCCTCGCGCTCGACGTAGGCCCGGCCCATCGCGGCGGCGTCCAGCAGCAGGTCGACCAGGTGGTCGTGCAGCAGGTTGACCTCGTCGACGTAGAGCACGCCGCGGTTGGCCGCGGCCAGCAGCCCCGGCTCGAAGGACTTCACGCCCTCGGTGAGCGCGCGCTCCAGGTCGAGCGAGCCGACCAGGCGGTCCTCCGAGGCGCCCACCGGCAGCTCGACCAGCCGCGCGGGCCGGGTCTGCGCCGGTGAGTCGGAGGGGTGCGGGCCGTCGGGGCAGTCGGGGTCCGGGGCGGCGGGGTCGCAGGCGAAGCGGCAGCCGGCGACGACGTCGACCGGCGGCAGGACGGCGGCCAGGGCGCGCACCGTCGTCGACTTCGCCGTGCCCTTCTCGCCGCGCACCAGCACACCGCCGACGGCGGGGGAGACGGCGTTGAGCAGCAGGGCCAGTCGCATGTCGTCCATGCCGACGACGGCGCCGAAGGGATAGGTCATGAGCAGACCACGGGTCCTCTCCCCGGGTGTCCACGCCCGGAGGTGGCAGGAAGCGACGGCGGGAGTTCCTGACTCCCCGGTCGGGACCGGGTCACAGTGGCGGGACCGCGCCGGAGTCGCACCGGGCTTCCTCCACTGCCGTCGCAGTTGGCGCGCCATTCGACCACGCGCACCCCGGGTGGGGACAGGGGCGTGTCTCTTGACGAACTGGAAAGTGATACGCCACTCTTTCCGGTATGGAAAGCAACGGGATCGACCGCGACGCAGCGGTCGCTCAGCTCGCTGCGCTGCAGGCCGACCGCGCCGCGCTGGCCGACCGGGTGATGCAGCCGTGGTGGCACGACGTGGCGTCGGGGCTGCTGCTCTTCGGTCTCATGGCCTCCTACGTGATCGAGTCCTCCCGGGTGCGTGCCGTGGTGGTGCTCGTCCTCGCCCTCGGGCTCTGCTGGCTGGCGTGGAGCTACCAGCGCCGCACCGGCGTCTGGGTGTACCCGGACAGCCGGGCCTGGCTCACCTGGGTGCCGCTGGCCCTGGTCGTCGTCGTGCCGGCGTTCCTGCTGGCCGACCGCGGCCACCGATGGGCGATGCCCGTGGCCGGCGTCGTGCTCGGCGTCGCGCTCGCCGTGCTGAGCCGCCGGTGGACCCGGCGCTGGATCGCCGAGCTCCGGAGCGGGCGATGACCGGGGAGACGCCGCCAGGAGGCGAACCCGTGGCCGACCAGCAGGCCGCGATGGCGCAGCTGGCCGCCCTGCGGTCGGACCGGGCCGCGATGGCCGACCGGGCGATGCAGCCGTGGTGGTACGACGCGCTGCTCGGGCTGCTCGTGTTCGGACTGCTCGCCGTCCTGGCGGTGGGCAACCCGTTCCTGACGATCGCCGCCGCGGTGGCCTTCGGGTGCGGCCTCCGGTGGCTCATGGCGACCTACCAGCGGCTCACCGGGTTCTGGGTCAGCGGTCTGCGCCCCGGTCGCACCCGGAAGGTGATCACCGCGTGGTTCGTGCTCTACGCGTGCACGGTCGTGCCCGCGCTGGTGCTGGACCTGGTGTTCGACCTCCGGTGGCCGCTGGTGGCCGTGGGCGCCTTGCTCGGCGTGAGCATCGCGCTGATCAGCCGCTGGTGGACCCACATCTACATCGCCGAACTGCGCGGGCAGCCGTGACGGCCGTCGAGCCGCGGTTCGACGCGGTGGTGCACGCCCCGCCCCGGCTGCAGGTCTGCGGGCTGCTCGCCGCCGTCGACACGATGGAGTTCGCCGCCGTCCGCGACGCCGTGGGGGTCAGCGACTCGGTGCTCTCCAAGCACGTCAAGCAGCTGGAGGAGGCCGGGTACGTGCAGGTGCGGAAGGCGACGATCGCCTCCCGGCAGCGCACCAGCCTGGCGCTGACCAAGGCCGGCCGGGCCGCCTTCGACGCGCACGTCGCCGAGCTCCGCCGCATCGCCGGCCTCTGAAGGCCCGGACGGCCGCTGCGGCAGAGTGCACGGCGTGGATCGGGGACGACGGCGCCTGCTGGCCGACTGGGCGGTCGTCCTCCTCGCCGCGGTGCTGCTGGCGCTGGTCATGGACCGGCTCTCCGTCCCGTCCCCGGCGTTGTTCGGCGGGCTGGCCGCGGGCCTGGGCCGGGCGCTGGTCGGCCGCACCCAGCTCGTGCTGCCGCGGCCGGCGCTGACCGGGGCGCAGGCGCTGATCGGGGTCTCGGCCGGGGCGCTGGTGCAGCCGGAGACCCTCCGGGTCGTCGCCGACCACTGGCTGCCGGTGCTCTCGATCACCGTGGCGACCCTGCTGGTCAGCCTGGCCGCCGGGCAGCTGATGCGCCTCCAGCGCGGGATCAGCGCGGTCACCGGTGCCTTCGCGATGGTCGCCGGCGGGGCCTCCGGGATCACCGCGATGGCCCGCGACCTCGGCGCCGACGCCCAGCTGGTCGGGGTGCTGCAGTACCTGCGGGTGCTGGTGATCGTGGTGGCCATGCCGGTGGTGGCGACGGCGGTCTACGGCGCGGACGCCACCGGAGCACCGGCACCGGCCGACGACGGCCCGGGCTGGGCGGCCGGGCTGCTGTTCACCGCGGTCTGCGTTGCGGTGGGGCTGGTGCTGGGCCGCGTGGCCCGCATCCCGGTCGGCGCGCTGCTCGGGCCGCTGCTCGTCGCCGCGGTGCTGGACCTCACCGGGGTCGCGCAGGGCGCCGACGTGCCCGGGCCGGTGGAGTCGGCCGCGTTCCTGGCGATCGGGCTGCAGGTCGGCATCGGGCTGACCCGGCAGAGCCTGCGGGTGGTCGGCCGGGCGCTGCCGCTGGCGGTCGCGCTGATCGTCGGTGTCATCGTCGCCTGCGCCGGGCTCGGGCTGCTGCTGTCGGCGACGGCCGGCGTCAGCCGCCTGGAGGGCTACCTGGCGACCACCCCGGGCGGGCTCTACGCGGTGCTGGCCACCGCCAGCGGCAGCGGGGCGGATGCGACGTTCGTGCTCGCCGTCCAGGTGCTGCGCCTGTTCGTGATGCTCTTCACCGCGCCGCTGCTGGCCCGCTGGCTCCGGCGGGGACAGCCGCCGGCCTGACCGTCCGGTCGCGCGTTCCGCGGTCACCATGTGTCAGGCCGCGCTGAGGTGGCATCTCCTGGGCATGGCAGCCGACGAACCGCGAACCGACGCCGCGGCCCAGGCAGCTCCCGCCTGGCTGGTGCGCTCCGCCGCCGTCGGCGGCCGGGTGCTCGTGCTGGTGGTCCTCGGGTGGCTGCTGGCCGGGCTGGCCGGGCAGCTCACCCTGGTGCTCGTCGCCGTGCTCACGGGGCTGCTGATCGCGGGAGTCGCCGCGCCGGCGGTGTGCTGGGCGAGCGGCCGGGGCGTGCCGCGGTGGGTGTCCGCCGGTCTGGCCGTGCTGCTGCTCCTGGCGGTGCTGGCCGGCGTCGGGCTCGGCCTGGCCGCCCGCATCGCCGCTCAGCTGCCTCAGCTGCGCGACGCCCTGGACCGGCTCTCCACCGAGCTGTCGGACCGGTTCGGCGTCTCGGTGCCCTCCCTCGGTGAGCTCCTGGGCGGTGGCGGGCAGGGCGACGCCGGCGTGGGCGCGCTGGTCGGGCCGGCCCAGACCCTCCTGGAGGCCCTCCTGGGCGCCTTCCTCACCCTGGCGCTGGCGTTCCTGTTCCTGACCAGTGGCCCGGGCATGTGGCAGTGGCTGCTCGGCAAGTTCGGCGGCCGGCTCCGGGAGGACGTCGACGCCGGTGGCCGGGCGGCGTGGGGGACGGTGGGTGCCTACGTGCGCGGGCTGACGGTCGTGGCCCTGTTCGACGCGGTCGGCATCGGCCTCGGGCTGCTGCTGCTCGGCGTCCCGCTCGCGCTCACCCTGGCGGTGCTGCAGTTCGTCGGGTCCTACGTGCCCGCCATCGGGGCCTTCGTCGCCGGCGCGCTGGCCGTCGTGGTGGCCTACGGCGCGTCGGGGCTGGGCACCGCCGCGCTCGTGCTCGTGCTCGTCGTGGTCGTCCAGCAGCTGGGCAACGACGTGGTCGAGCCGTACGTGATGAAGAGCCGGCTGCCGATCAACGCCGCGGTGGTCCTCATCGCCGTGACGGCCGGCGGGCTCCTGTGGGGGATCGCGGGCGCGCTGCTCTTCGTGCCGCTGGTCGCGGCGGCCTCGGCGGCCGGCCACGAGGTCTGGGCGCGGCACGGATCACGGCCGATCGCCGGCGGTTGACCCCCGGCGCTGCGGGACGGGTCGTCCGTCCGTGCCTACCCTGGTCGGGGCCGCCCATCGGCGGGGCACAGGCACCGAGCGAGGGAGACCGCTCTGTCCGAGGACGACACGACCGCGACCGGCACCCCCGAGGACGGGGGTGCCGTGCTGCTGTTCGTCGGCGGGCCGCTCGACGGCCGGGTGGAGGTGCGCGAGGCGCGCCACGGCGACCCCCTGCCCACCGTCACCCACGTCCACCTGCACGGCGGGCCGAAGGTGGTGCACCGGTACGACCTGCAGAGCCTGCCCGGGGGCGCCGGCGTCTACCACCTGCGGCCACGCGTCCCCGTGCACGAGAGCGAGCCCTCGGCCGACTGACGGTCAGCGGCCGAGCCGGCGGCGGACCTCGGCGGCGACCTGGTCGAACCGGGCCCGGTCCAGGGTGGCCCCCTCCCGTCGGACGTCGCCGGCGGCCAGGCGCAGCACCCGGTCGACGCGCACCTCGCTGGGCCGGCCCCGCCGGTCCCAGGGGCCGCTGCCGATGTCGACCCAGTGCCGGCCGTGCCGGGCCTCGTCCGCGGCGTCCCGGTCGTGGTCCCTGCTGGTGAGCATCAGGCCCAGCAGCGCCTCGCCGTCCCGACCGACCACCAGCACCGGTCGGTCCTTGCCGCGGCCGTCGGCCTCCTCGAACGGGACCCAGGCCCAGACGATCTCCCCGGGATCGGGGCGACCGTCGTCCCGTGGCCGGTAGTCCAGCCTGACCGGCCCGTCGTGGTCGGTGGCCGCGCGTCGGGTGACCGGCCGTGCCGCCCGAGGGGGACCCGCCGTCCGCACCGCCGCCGTCAGCCGGCCCAGCACTCCGCGCCATCCCGTCGCCATGTCCGGACCGTAGGCGACCGGCCACGCGGCGTGCCGATCAGGGACACGCCGGTCGCGAACCGAAACCGCCGCGTCGGTCGTTCCCCGCGAACGACAGGGGTGTGATTCTTCCGACGAACGGTGCCTGTCCGGCAGCAGACGGGTCCCATCGTGGTTGGGACGACCAACGGTGGGCCACTACAGGACGACGCCGGTGACCACGGCCGCGAGTGGGGGAGAGAGGGGCATGCGATGAGCACAGCCCAGCCGGTGCAGCCGGTGAGCGTCGCCGGCCCGTCCACGGTCCGGGCCAGTGCCCTGGCCGCGTGGCAGCTGGTCGAGGACGCGCGCTACCGGCCCGAGCGCCGGGCCCGTGCCGACCGGATCCGGCTGCTGGCCCAGCGGGCGGTCGCCGCCCGCAGAGCCGAGCGGGAGGAGCTCGCCGGCTGACCCCGGGCGGCCGGGCTACAGCTCCTGGGCGAGCTCCGCGCGGATGGTCGCGTCGTCGGGCAGCGGGGTGTCCAGCCGGCAGTGCTCCCGCAGCACCTCACCGAACGGCGTCATCGTGGACCGGTCGACGTGCGTGCTCGGGTCCCAGAGCCCCGAGCGCATGACCGCCTTGCCGCACTGGAAGTAGGCGCGGGTCACCTCGATCACCAGCACCGACCGCGGCGCACGGCCGAACTCGGTGAGGTCGACGCCCAGGTCGTCGGGGCCCACCAGCGACGTCGTCCCGAAGACCTTGAGGGTCTCCTCGGCGCCGGGCACGAAGAACAGCAGCGCGGCCCGCGGGTTCCCGGTGAGGTTGCGCAGGCTGTCGACCCGGTTGTTGCCGGTGCGGTCGGGCAGCGCGAGGCGGTGCTCGTCGAGCACGTGCACGAAGCCCGGGTCGCCGCCGCGGGGGCTGATCTCCGGCCAGCCGTCGGCAGCGGCGGTGGCGAGCGTGGCGAACGGGGACAGCCCGATGAACGCCGCGCAGTGCCGGTCGATCCGGTCGATCTCCTTGTCCAGCACCAGCCGGCTGGGCGGGCGGTAGCCGGCGAGCACCTCCTGGTCGGAGCGCGCGGTCCCGGCGAGGCTGCTGTCCACGCCCCGACGGTAGCGGTCGGTAGCGTGGCCGCCCGTGCCCGAGGTCTGGAGTGCCCCCGTCCGCTTCGCCGAGTGCGACCGGCAGGGCGTCGTCTTCAACGGCCACTACCTGACCTGGGCCGACGAGGCGCTGGGCGCGTGGTGGCGGGCCGCCGGGGTCGACTGGACGGCGCTGAACGCGGCCGGCGTCGAGTACTACGTGCGGGCCAGCGCCCTGGAGTGGACGGCCCCGGTCCGGCACGGCGACGTGGTGGCCGTCGACGCCGACCTGGAGCGGCTGGGCACCACGAGCGTGACGCTGCGGTTCACCGTCCGGGTGGCCGGGCGCACGTGCTGCACCGTCCGGTCGACCTACGTGGTGACCACCGCCGGCCGGCCGGTGCCCTGGCCGGACGACGTGCGCGCGCTCCTCACGGCGCCCAGCTGACCGTGAGTTCTGCGATCTCGTGGCTCCCGAGCTGGGGAAGCCACGAGATCGCAGAACTCACGACGGCCGACGGAGCGGTCAGCGCGGGCCGGGACCGGACGGCAGCACCGGCAGGTCGGCCGGTGGGCCGGACTCGACCAGGCGCCAGAGCGCGTCGGTGTCGGCGTGGTCGGCGATCAGGTCGCCCAGCGCGTCCAGCCGGGCCTCGCGGACGGCGGCGAAGTCGGTGTCCGCCGCCGCGGTGAACCGGCGCCCGGCGAGCCCGGCGACCTCGGTGAGGAACGCCCGGCGGAACCCGTCGTTCTCCAGCGCGCCGTGCCACGTCGTCCCGAACACCGCCCCGGCCCGGGCGCCGTCCAGGAACGGCTCGGCGGTGCCGTCCACGGTGACCACGCCGTGGTGGATCTCGTACCCCCGCACGGGCTGGCCGAGCGCCGAGCCCACCGGGCGGGCCAGGGTCTTCTCCCGCGCGAAGCGCACCTCGGTGGGCAGCAGCCCGAGCCCGGGCACGACGCCGGCGCGCGACTCGACCTCGTCGGTGATGGTCCGGGCCAGCATCTGGTGGCCACCGCAGATGCCGAGCACCGGCCGGCCCTCGGCGGCCCGCCGGGAGACGGCGTCGGCGAGGCCGGTCTCGCGCAGCCAGCGCAGGTCGGCGACGGTGGACCGGGTCCCGGGCAGCACTACCAGGTCGGCGTCGGCGAGCTCCTCGGGACGGGTGGCGTAGCGCAGCAGCACGCCGGGCTCGGTGGCGAGCGCGTCCAGGTCGGTGAAGTTGGACAGCCGGGGCAGCCGGGCGACCGACACCCGCAGCACGTCCTCCCCGTGCGGCGGCAGCGCCGGGCCGCGGACCGCGTCGACCCCGAGGGAGTCCTCGACGTCCAGGTGCAGTCCGGTCTGCCACGGCAGCACACCGAGGGTCGGCCGGCCGGTGAGGTCGCGCAGCTGGTCCAGGCCGGGGGCGAGCAGCCGGGCGTCGCCGCGGAACTTGTTGACCAGGAAACCGGCGACCAGCCGCTGGTCGGCCGGCGGCATGAGGGCCACCGTGCCGTACAGCGCGGCGAAGACGCCGCCCCGGTCGATGTCGCCGACCACCACGACCGGCAGCTGCGCGGCGGTGGCCAGGCCCATGTTGGCGATGTCGTCGGCGCGCAGGTTGATCTCGGTGGGGGAGCCGGCGCCCTCGCAGACCACGACGTCGAACCGGGACCGGAGGTCGGCCAGGCAGGCCAGCGCCTGCTCGAGCAGGGCGGCCTTCATCGGCCGGTAGGACAGCGCCGTGACGTCGGCGACCGGCTTGCCCAGGACGACGACCTGGCTGGCGTTCTCCCCGCCCGGCTTGAGCAGCACCGGGTTCATCGCCGCCTCCGGCTCGACCCGGGCGGCCGCGGCCTGCATCACCTGCGCCCGACCGATCTCCGCGCCGTCGGCGGTGACCATGGAGTTGTTGCTCATGTTCTGCGCCTTGAACGGCGCGACCGACACGCCCTGGCGCACCAGCCAGCGGCAGATCCCGGCGGTGACCACGGACTTGCCGGCGTCGGAGGTGGTGCCGGCGACGAGCAGTGCGCCACTCATGGGGTCGCTCCGCGACCGGCCGTCCGGTGGCCCATCAGGCGGCGGTCGGCGTGGTGCCCCAGCCGGCCTTCTCCTGACCGGAGAGCTCGGCGATCGCCTCCATCACCCGGTCGGTGACCTCGCGGCGGGCCTTCGCCTTGCCCGCCATGCCGCGGTGCTCGGGGAAGGTCAGCGGCTCGCCGAAGGTGACCCGGATCCGGTGCGGGCGCGGCCAGCGCGCGTCGATCGGCTGCACCCGGTCGGTGCCGTGCACGGCGACCGGGACCACCGGGCAGTCGGCGGTGAGCGCCAGCCAGGCCACGCCGGTCTTGCCCCGCGCCAGCCGGCCGTCCCGGGACCGGGTGCCCTCGGGGTAGATGCCGAAGGCGCCGCCGGCGCGGAGCACCCCCATCGCGGTGTCCAGCGCGGCCTGCGCCGCCCGGGAGGCCTCGCGCTCCACCGGGAGCGCGCCCAGCGCGGTGAACAGCGTCCGGGTCAGCCAGCCCCCGATGCCCGAACCGCGCCAGTACTCGGCCTTGGCCAGGTAGCCGACCCGGCGGGGGGCCATCAGCGGGATGACGATGCTGTCGATGAACGAGAGGTGGTTGCTGGCCAGGATGACGGGCCCGGTGGCCGGCACGTTCTCCCGGCCGACGACGGTGGGCCGGAAGGCCACGAGGAACAGCGGCCGCAGCACGAACCGGGCGAACAGGTAGAACACGCGCCGGCCTCCCCTCGCTCGTCCCGCACCCGGACCGGGCTCCGGTGCCGGGCGGTCCCGGCATCTTCTCCGACGGGCGCCGGGGCGGGACGAGCGGGGGCCGACGGAACGGCTGCCGGGTCAGACGCTGCGGTCGGGCGGGCAGGCGTCGTGCAGGATCTCGCGGACGTCGGCGGGCAGGGGGCGGCGGCCGCTGGCCGAGTCGATGATCGACGCCGCGACGTCGCGCACCTTCCGGTGGGTGTGGCTGGAGATGTGCGCGAGCAGGTCGAAGGCGACCTGGTCGCCGCAGCGCATCAGCAGCATCAGGATGCCCTTGGCCTGCTCGATGGCCGCCCGGCTGGCCATGGCGGTGCGCAGCTGCTCGACCTCGGTCTCCAGCCGGTGCACTTGGTCGGCGGGGGCCGCGGCCGGCGGGCGGGCGCGCTCCTCGGTCAGGTCGACGAGCAGGCCGGCGAGCGCGACGACCCTGCCCGACCCGTCGGTCTCCGGCTCGCAGACCAGCAGGACGCAGCGCACCTGCCCGTCGGGACGGACCAGCCGGTGCTCACGGGTGAACGGGGCGCCCGTGGTGCTGGCGACGCCCAGCGCCGTCCGGACGGCCGGGCGGTCGTCGGGGTGCACCTGCGAGAGCAGCAGCTGGGCCGACGGCGCGACGGCGGCCGGGTCCAGCCCCTGCAGGGCGACGAGCTCGGGCGAGCACGACCACTGCCCGGTGACCAGGTCGCCGCGGAAGCGCCCGGTCAGCCGGCCGGTGGAGGCGCGGAGGTGCTCCCCGACCGAGCGGGCAGCGGGGATCGTGCTGTGGGTGGCGGTCGTGGTGGAGGAGGGCATTGACTCGACCGATCTCGACAGTGCACCTGGGTCCTGCCGGTGGGACCCTCCGCGCGCCGTGCTCTCGACGGGGGAGCGCCCATCGCCCCGGTGGGCGACCACGCTGGGAAGTTACCGAGCCGAGGCGTTCCGCGCACGGGGACCCGGGGCGGCGTGGTCCAGCACCCCGGTGCCGTCGTGACCAGGCGTGATGGTGCCGCGACGGTCCGGCGGCGGACGTCAGACGACGGTGCGCGGCGCCGGCGTCCGGCCGCGCTCACTGCGCAGCTCACCGGCGAGCCCGGCCAGCACGTCGACGGCGGTGCGCAGCTGCTCGGCCGGCCGGGTGAAGGGGAGCCGGAGGTGGTCGTCGAAGGCATGGCCGGTGCCGAAGACCCGACCCTCGGCCAGCAGCACCCCTCGCGGTGCGGCGGCGGCCGCCAGCGCGGCGGAGCTGAGCCCGGGCGGCAGGGCGCACCACACCGACAGCCCGCCGCCCGGTGGGTGCACCCGCCACTCCGGCAGCTGCTCGGCGAGGGCGGTCAGCAGTGCGGCCCGCTGGGCGCGCAGCTGCTCGCGGCGCTCGACGAGCACGGCGTCCAGGTCGCGCACCAGCACGGTGGCGGCCAGCTGGTCGAGCAGGCCCACGGAGAGCTGCCGGCGGGCGAACACCCCGGCCAGCCGGGCGGCCAGTGCGGCGTCGGTGCGCAACCAGCCGATCCGCAGCCCGCCCCACACCGCCTTGGCCAGTCCGCCGAGGGTGACCGTGGCGGCGTCGGGCAGCCCGGCGGCGTACGGCGGCAGCGGGCCGTCGTCCAGGTACAGCTCGGCGCACACCTCGTCGACGACGGTGAGCACTCCCTGCTGCCAGAGCGTGGCGGCCAGCCGGCGCCGCCCGGCCGCCGACATCCGCGCGCCCGTGGGGTTGGTGAAGTCCGGCATCAGGTAGGCCAGCCGCGGACCGCTCTGCCGGACCGCCAGGTGCGCGGCCTCGACCAGCGCGTCGGGGTGCTCCGCGTCCACCGCCACCGGCACCAGCCGGGCGCCGGCGCCCTCGACGACCCGCAGCGCACCGGGGTAGCTGGGGTGCTCGACCAGCACCCGGTCGCCGGGCTCCAGCAGCGCCTCGGCGACGACGGCGGCGGCGTCGCCCACCCCGGCGGTGACCACGATCTGCTCCGGGTCGGTGGGCAGCCCGCGCTCGGTGAACCGCTCGGCGATCGCCGTCCGCAGCTCGGGCAGCCCGCCGGGGGCGTAGCCGTGCCCGGCGGTGAGCGCGGGCAGCTGCTCCAGCGCCGCCCGGTAGGCGGGCTCGAGCTGGGAGGTCGCGGCGGGCGCGGCGTGGGCGAGGTCGATGTGCCCGGGAGCGTCGGTGGGTAGCCAGTCGCCGGCCGGGGCGCCGCCGGGTGGCTCCAGGACGGTGCCCGAGCCGTGCCGGGTCCGCGCCCAGCCCTCCTCGCGCAGCACCCGGTAGGCCGAGGCGACGGTGACCCGGCTGGTGGCCAACGCGGTGGCCAGGTCGCGTTCGGCGGGCAGCCGCGTCCCGGGTGCGAGCCGGCCCGCGTCGACCAGTTCCCGGATCCGCCGGGCCAGCCCGGCGTACCGGGGCGTCGGCAGGGTGGTGACCGCCCCGACCAGGGTGGCCAACTCCTGCGCCGGAGTGGACTGCTCAACGACCCCGGGTGGCATGGCGCCACCGTGCCGGATTGGACCGCTTTCCACCAGCCCGGAGGGTGCCACTGTCCAGCCCATGAGCCCTGCTGGCGGAATGACCGTCCTGATCGTCCTGTTCCTGGCGCTGGGTGTGCTGGCCGGGCACACCCTGCTGGTCACGCTGCGCGGCGGCCTCGGGCCCGCCGACCCGCCGGCCAGCCACCCGAACGTCGACCCGGCCGGTTTCCCGGTGCCGCCGGAGCCGCGGGGGGTGCTGCCCCGGCACCCGGCGCAACCGCGTCAGGCGCGCGGTCCACGGCGGAGCCGGCTGGTGTCACGGCGGAGCCGGCTGGTGTCACGGCGGAGCCGGGCGGTGACGGCCAGGCTCGCGGCGGCCAGCCACACCGTCCGGGACAGGCGCGCCGCGCGGCGGATGTCCGGGCGGACCGGCGGCTGACCGTCGCCGAGCGGCGGTCGCTCCTCGACCCGGCTGCCGTACACGTTGCGGCCGCCCAGCCGCAGGCCCAGGGCCCCGGCCAGGGCGGCCTCGCAGCGCCCGGCGTTCGGGCTGGGGTGGGCGGCGCCGTCCCGGCGCCAGGCGCGCCACGCGCCGGCGGCCGACCCGCCGGTGAGCGGCGCGGCCGCCACCGTCAGGGCAGCGGTGAGCCGGGCCGGCACCCAGTTGAGGACGTCGTCCAGCCGGGCCGACGCCCAGCCGAAGCGCTCGTACCGGGCCGACCGGTACCCGACCATCGCGTCCAGGGTGTTGGCCGCGCGGTAGCCGAGCAGCCCCGGCAGCCCGGCCACCGCGCCCCAGAACAGCGGCGCGACGGCGGCGTCGGAGGTGTTCTCCGCGACCGACTCCACCGTGGCCCGGACCAGCTCCGCCTCGCCCAGCGCGCTCGGGTCCCGGCCGGCCAGGGTGGGCAGGTGCCCGCGCGCCGCGGCCAGGTCACCGGCGTCGAGGTGGCCCGCCATCGTGGCCGCTGCCCGGTCCAGCGAGGTGCCGCCGAGCACCGCCCAGGTGGCCAGTGCGGTCACCGCCGTCCGGGCGGCCGGGGAGGCGGCGGTGCCCCGGGCCAGGGCGGCGCCCAGCGCGGTCGCCGTCCCGACGCACGCGGCGGTGTAGGTGATGCCCGTGGCCCGGCCGTCGCGCCAGACGCGGCGCTCCAGCGCGCCTGCCGCGCGGCCGAAACCGGCGACCGGGTGGAACCGCCGCGGGTCGGCGAGCAGCAGATCGGCCGCGGCGCCCAGCGCCAGCCCCGCGGCGGTCGCGCGGCGGAGGGCGGAGGGGCTGGACATCGCGGCCACTGTAGGGAACCGGGGCATTCCCTAGGATCGACGGTCATGCGCCTGCCCGGCCGTTACGACGGCGTCGCCCGGCCGATCGTCACCTACGGCAGCAACCCCGTGCTGCACCGTCCCTGCGCCCCGGTCACCGTCTTCGACCGGGCGCTGCGGCACCTGGTGCTGGACATGTTCGCCAGCATGCAGGCCGCGGACGGGGTGGGGCTGGCGGCCAACCAGATCGGCGTCGACGCGCGGGTGTTCGTCATCGACTGCCCGGACGCCGACGAGGAGGACGTCGTCGGTTACGTGGTCAACCCGGAGCTGACGATCCTGGGTCCGGTCGGCGACGAGCCGGCGACGGAGACCACCCCGGAGGGCTGCCTGTCGGTGCCCGGCCCGTACGCCGACCTGCCGCGGGCCTTCCGGGCGCGGGTGGACGGCGTCGACGTCCACGGCGGCCCCGTCTCGATCGAGGCGACCGGGATGGCCGCGCGCTGCCTGCAGCACGAGGTCGACCACCTCAACGGCACCGTCTACGTCGACCTGCTGCCCGAGGAGCTGCGCGAGCGGCTGCTGGCCGAGGCCGCGGGCCCGGAGGGCGAGCTCCCCGCGTGACGACGGCCGAGAGAGCGTCGCAGGGAGCGCCAGCGACCGAGGAGCGGATCGAGGCCGGAGTCACGCCAGTGGGCGCCGCGTGAGCTGGCGGGTCACCGTGGTCGGGGTCGGCGCCGACGGCTGGGACGGGCTCTCCCCGGCCGCGCAGCGCGCGATCACGGGCGCCGAGGTGCTGCGCGGCAGTGCGCGCCAGCTCGACCTCGTCCCGCCGGCGGTCGACGCGGACCGGGTGCCCTGGCCCTCGCCGATGACGCCCGCGCTGGCCGGGCTGCCGCGCGCACACCCGGGGCGCCGGGTCGTCGTGCTGGCCAGCGGTGACCCGATGCTCTCCGGCGTCGGCACCTCGCTGGTCCGGCTGTTCGGCGCCGACGCCGTCGACGTGGTGCCGCACCCGTCGTCGGTGACCCTGGCCTGCGCCCGGCTGGGCTGGGCGGTGGAGGAGACCACGGTCGTCACCGTCGTCGGCCGCCCGGTCTCGTCGGTCCTCCCGCACGCGACCCCCGGACGGCGGCTGCTGGTGCTGGGCTCGGACACCCGGACGCCGGCGGACCTCGCCGCCCTGCTCACCGGGGCGGGGTACGGCGCCAGCCGGCTCACGGCCCTCGCCCAGCTCGGTGGCCCCGCCGAGCGGCGCTTCACCGGCACCGCCGCCGGGTGGCCGCACCCGCAGACCGACCCGCTGGTGCTCACCGCCGTCGAGGTGGCCGCCGACCCGGGCACCGTGCCGCTGCCGACCGTGCCGGGCCTGCCCGACGACGTCTACGAGTCCGACGGGCAGCTGAGCAAGCGCGACGTCCGGGCGGTCACGCTGGCGCGGCTGGCCCCGCTGCCCGGCCAGCTGATGTGGGACGTCGGGGCCGGCGCCGGGTCGATCGGCATCGAGTGGATGCGCGTGCACCCGACCTGCCGGGCCGTCGCCGTGGAGGCCGAGCCCGCCCGGGCCGACCGGGTGGTGCGGAACGCGGCGCGGCTCGGCGTCCCCGACCTGCAGGTGGTGCGCGGCCGGGCACCGGAGGCGCTGGCCGGGCTGCCGGACCCCGACGCCGTCTTCGTCGGCGGCGGGGCCACCGTGCCCGGCGTGCTGGACGACTGCTGGGCGGCGCTGCGGCCGGGCGGCCGGCTGGTGGTGAACGCGGTGACCCTGGAGAGCGAGGCGCTGGTGGCCCAGTGGCGGGTCCGGGTCGGTGGGGAGCTGACCCGGCTGTCGGTGGCGCAGGCGGCTCCGGTCGGCGGCTTCACCACCCTCCGCCCTGCCCTCCCCGTGACGATCTGGAGCGGAACCCGATGACCGTGCACTTCATCGGCGCAGGGCCGGGCGCGGCCGATCTGGTCACCGTGCGGGCGGCCCGGATCATCGCGTCGGCCCCGGTGTGCCTGTACGCCGGCGCGCTGGTGCCGCGCGAGCTGCTGGACACCGCGCCGGCCGGCGCCCGGCTGGTCGACACCGCCGACCTGGACCTCGACCAGATCACCGCCGAGCTGGTCACCGCGCACGAGGCGGGGCTCGACGTCGCCCGGCTGCACTCCGGCGACCCGTCGGTGTACAGCGCGATGGCCGAGCAGATGCGCCGGCTGGACGCCGCCGGGGTGCCCTACGACGTCGTCCCGGGCGTGCCGGCGTTCGCGGCGGCGGCGGCCAGCCTGAAGCGGGAGCTGACCGTGCCGGGGGTGGCGCAGACCGTCGTCCTCACCCGGACGTCGGCCCGCTCGACGCCGATGCCGCCGGGCGAGGAGCTGGCCGCCTACGCCGCGACCGGCGCGACGCTGGTGCTGCACCTGGCCGTGCAGCGCATCGACGAGCTCGCCCCCGAGCTGGCCGCCCACTACGGCGCCGACTGCCCGGTCGCGGTGGTGGCGAAGGCCAGCCGGGACGACGAGCTCACCCTGCGCGGCACGCTCGCCGACATCGCGCAGCAGGTCACCGACGCCGGGGTGCGGCGCACCGCCGTCGTGATCGTCGGCCGGGTGCTCGCGGCCGGCGAGTTCCCCGACAGCCACCTCTACTCGACGACGCGATGCCGTTAACCGCGCCCCACGATCACGCCGGCGCGGTCGATCACCACGACGTCGACCTGCACCGGAGCGCCGAGCAGCACGCCCTCCGCCGTCCGGCGGGCGCCGGTGGCGACGAGGTCGCCCAGCGGCAGCCCGGCGGCCTGGCACTGCCGGAGTGCGTCCAGCGCGGTGTTCGCCGCGCGCACGCCCTCGACCAGCTCCGGCGCGGCCCCGGCGTCGGCCACCAGCTGGGCCAGCGCGGTGAACGACACCTGCGAGCGGGCCGAGTGCAGGTCCAGGTGCCCCTCGGCCAGCTTGGCGAGCTTGCCGATGCCGCCGGCCACGGTCAGCCGCGGCACCGGGTGGCGGCGCAGGTACTTCAGCACCGCGCCGGCGAAGTCGCCCATGTCCAGCAGCGCGTCCTCGGGCAGCCCGTACAGCTCCTGCGCGACCCGCTCGCTGGTCGACCCGGTGCAGCCGGCCACGTGCTCCCGCCCGGCGGCGCGGGCGACGTCGATGCCGCGGCGGATCGAGTCGATCCACGACGAGCACGAGTACGGGACGACGACGCCGGTGGTGCCCAGCACCGACAGCCCGCCGAGGATCCCCAGCCGCGGGTTCCAGGTCCGCCGCGCGAGCTCGGCGCCGTTCTCGATGGAGACCTCGACGACGACGTCACCGGTGCCGCCGTGCTCCCGCGCCACCGCGGCCACGTGCTCGCGGATGAACTGGCGCGGCATCGGGTTGATCGCCGGCTCGCCCACCGCCAGCGGCAGCCCGGGCTTGGTCACCGTGCCCACGCCCTCCCCGGCGCGGAAGAGCACCCCGCTGCCCGGCTCGCCGTGGGCGACCCGCGCCGACACCAGGGCGCCGTGGGTGACGTCGGGGTCGTCGCCGGCGTCCTTCACCACGGCCGCCCAGGCGCTGCCCGGTGCCAGGGACTCGCGGGCCAGCGCGAAGGCCGGGTGCCGGTCGTTGGGCAGGTCGATCTGCACCGGGTCGGGGAACTCGCCGGTGAGCAGCGCGGTGTAGGCGGCGGTGGTGGCCGCGGTCGCGCAGGCGCCCGTCGTCCAGCCGTGCCGCAGCCCGCTGGCACCGTCCCTGCTCACGGGCACATGGTGCACCGCCACCGAGTGCCGACCTGCCGACGCCTCGCCCGCGGGGCAGGCGTCGACTGCTCGACACTCGGCGACGGGGGGACGGCGTGACCGGTCAGGTGCTGGTGCTGGGCGGCACCGGCGAGGCGCGGCGGCTGGCGGCGGCGCTGCTCGCCCGGGGGGTCGACGTGCTCTCGTCGCTGGCCGGGCGGGTCGCCGACCCGGTGCTGCCGGAGGGGCCGGTTCGGATCGGCGGGTTCGGTGGCGCCGACGGGCTGGCCGCGTGGCTGGCCGAGCACGCGCCGCGCGCCGTCGTCGACGCCACCCACCCGTTCGCCGCGCGGATCACCGCCAACGCCGCGGCCGCGGCGGCCCGGCAGGGCACCCCGCTGCTGCGCTTGCAGCGCCCCGGCTGGACGCCGGGCCCGGGGGACACCTGGCGATTTGTCGACACGTCGACCCAGGCCGCCGAGGCGGTGGCCGGGCACCGCAGCGTCTTCCTCACCACCGGCCGGCAGGGCGTGGGCGTGTTCGCCGGGCTGCCCGGGCGGGTGCTGGTGCGCTCGGTCGACCCGCCCGACGAGCCGCTGCCCGCAGGCGCCACGCTGCTGCTGGACCGCGGGCCGTTCAGCGTCGCCGACGAGCTGGCGCTGATGCGCAACCACGCGGTCGACGTCGTCGTGACCAAGGACTCCGGCGGGCACCTCACCGAGGCCAAGCTGGTCGCCGCCCGCGAGCTCGGCATCCTGGTGGTGCTGATCCGCCGTCCGCCGCTGCCGCCCGGCGTCGAGACGGTGGCGACGGTGGAGGAGGCGCTCGCGTGGCTGCGGTGAGGTTGGTGCTGTTCGACCTCGACGGCACGCTGGTCGACTCCACGCCCGGCATCTGGGCCTCGATCCGGGTGGCCGCCGCGGAGCTGGGGCTGCCCGCGCCCACCGAGGCGCAGCTGCGGTCGATGGTCGGGCCACCGCTCTGGGAGGGCTTCGCCGCCGCGTTCGGGATCACCGGGGACGACGTCGACCGGGCGGTGGCCGCCTACCGGGCGCACTACACGGCCGGCGCGATCCTGCAGGCCCCGGTGTACCCGGGCATCGCCGATCTGCTGGCCGAGCTGACCGACGGCGGTGCTCGGCTGGCGGTGGCGACCAGCAAGCCCGAGCCGTTCGCGCTGCGCATCCTGGAGCACACCGGGCTGCTGCCGCGGTTCGCGAGCGTGCACGGCGCGACGCTGGACGGGCGGGTCCGGCACAAGGAGCAGGTGGTGGCCGCCGCCTTGGCCGCGCACCCGGACGGCGAGCGCCCGGTGCTGGTGGGCGACCGGTCGCACGACGTCCTCGGGGCGCGGGCGCACGGGCTGCCCTGCATCGGCGCGGGCTGGGGCCCGGCACCGCCGGGTGAGTTGGAGGCCGCCGGCGCGGCCGCGGTCGCCGCAACCCCGGCCGACGTCCCGGGGGTGCTCGACCGCCTCGGTCCGCCGCCGAGTGTCAGCTGAGCGGGGCTTCACCTCGGTTCTTCCCCCGCTGAGCTGTCACTCGACGGCCGCGGACGTCCCGGGGATCAGTCGGCGCCGAGGTGGTGGAGATGCTCGTCGGCGCTGAGCGTCAGGGGACGAGCAGTTCCGCGAGCCGCCGGGCCGCGAAGGCGACCAGGTCGGCTGCGGGCATCAGCACGACGCGGGCAGCACCGATGGCCGCGGGGAGGATGCCGGCCCGCTGCTCGAACTCCTGCCCGATCAGGGGGAAGTAGGTCCCGTTGTCGTCACCCACGTCCTGGGTCTCCCACCAGACGCGCTCGTCGTCCACCAGCATCGGGAAGCTTCGCTGCTTGAGCCGCCGGTGGGCCACTCGGGACTCGGCGTGGTGCAGGAAGCTGTTGCGGTCGTGGCCGACCCCGACCAGCAGGATCTGACCGCCGAGGTCGTGCAGCCGCTCGAAAGGTGAGCTGGGGCCGACGGCGAAGTGCCACGGCTGGGCTGCAGTGATCTCGGCGGCGCGGGCGCCCACCGCAGCGACCGACGCCTGCGGGTGCCTGCTGCGCACGGGCGTCCGGGAGCATCCGCACGGCCTCTGCGACGGCGCCCATCGCGGTGACGGGAGCACCCTCCCGGCGGGCGCCGTCCCGGGATCTGCCTCCGTCGTGCTGCAGGCCGGGGACGGCTCGCCGCGGGGTGGGCTCGCTGACCTGGTCGTCCTGCCCTGAACTGCGGTCGCCGGTCGACCGGGCGACGTCGTCCTTCCAGACTGGCACCGTGTCCGGCCTGGAGCACCGCGTCGACGAGTTCCTGCAGGCCCCGTTGGCCGCGGCGTTCCTCGTGCTGGCCGCCCGCAACGACCTGGGCGCCGACCAGCTGGCCGACCCGGCCACGGCGTGCACCCTGGCCAGCAGTGCACTGTGCGAGCTGAACCCCTGGAGCGGCGGTGCCCGACCGGCCGACGTCCGTGCCGACGCCCTGGCGGCCGCGCGACCGCTGCGTCCGCTGCTGGCTGACGTGCTGGCCGACGAGCGCAACAGTTGGTGGGACGCCCCACTGCAGCGAGACGCGCAACTGCTGCTGACCGGGCGGGAGGACCGCCGACCCGAGCCCTACCACCTGCCCGTGCCGACCGGAGCGGTCAGCCGGTGGGAGACCTATGCGCAGAAGCCCGCACACGGCCTGATCACCTCCACCGAGCTGGCGGTGCCGGCCGACGAGCCGATCCGGTCGAGTGCACACGCCGAGCTGGCCTGCGGGTGCAGCGACTGGACCGCGGTGTACCCCGTGGCCCAGCGGCGCCTGGAGGTGGCCGAGCACGCGCGCGTCGCGGAGGTCCACTCCGCCGCCGACTGGCACGACCTGTGCGTCCGGTACGGCGATCCGGCCACCCACCACGGCTCGGACACCAACCTGCGGGATGCGGCCGGGATCGACAACGGCCTGGCGCCGACCTGGAGTGCTGTCGCTGCCGACCACGACGCAGTGCACCTCAGCTTCGCTGGCCTGATCAGCGCCCTGTACGTCCCCGTCAGCAGCCCGGGGGTGGGGACTACGACGCTGTGGGCCTGGGACTGGGAGTGCACTCACTGGGTCCGTTCGGTCGCCACCGCGGCCACGACCCTGCCGGAGCTGGACGAGCCGCCGCAGGCCGCGGACCACTGGCTGCGGCTGGGCTGAGCGACCGCTGACTCCGGCGGGCAGCCGTCGCTCTCCAGCCGGCGGGGCCTCCGCCGCGACCGCCCCGGTCCGCCGCCATGTGACAGCTGAGCGGGCTTCATCCCGGGTCCTCGCCCGCTGAGCTGTCACTCGGCGGGCGCCGCGCCCGGACGGCGACGACGAGACCGATGACTTCGGCGGGCCGGCGCAGTCGTTCCCCCGACGGCGACCGTTGCGACCGGAAGGACCCCGTGCCCGACGCCACGCTCACCACCGAGGACCTGTGGGCAGCCGCCCACGCAGAACGCGCCGCCCTGGCAGCGGACCTGACCGAGCTGACGCCGGCGCAGTGGGCCCGGCCCTCCCTGTGCGGGCGCTGGACCATCGAGCAGGTGCTCGCGCACCTGTCCGCCGCGGCCAGCACCGGACGCGGCCGCTGGCTGGCCAGCATGCTCGCCGCACGGTTCGACGCCGACCGGCACAACGACCGCCGGATGGCCGAGCAGCGAGGCGCCGACCCCGCCGCCACCCTGGCGCGCTTCCGGGCGGTCGTTCCCAGCACCACCGCCCCGACCGGGCACACCGCCGCCTGGCTCGGCGAGGTGGTCGTGCACGCCCAGGACATCCGCCGCCCGCTCGGCCTGACCGCCGCTCCGCCGGTGCCGGTGGTCACCGCGGTGGCGCGCTTCTACGCCTCCCGGGACTTCGCCGTGAACAGCCGGACCGCGGCCCGGGGCCTGCGTCTGGCGGCCACCGACGGCCCGTTCACCGCCGGGGACGGGCCGTCGGTCACGGGCACCACCCTGGCGCTGACCATGGCGATGGCCGGTCGCGTGACCTTCTGCGACGACCTGACCGGGCCGGGTGTGCCCGTGCTGCGGGAGCGGTGCACGCCCGGCTGAGCGGGACGGCGGGATCAGTCGACGCCGACGTGGTGGCGGAACCGAGCATCGGTGGTGACGGGGGGGGGCAGATCGACGTCTGCCGGAGGCCACGACGGTCGAGAACCGGCTGCACCTGGACCTGCGGGCCGACGGGGCCACGACCGCCGCGGAGCAGGACCGGCTGCTGGCCCTCGGTGCCTGCCGCGTCGACGTCGGCCAACCCGACGACGACGCCAGCTGGACGGTGCTGGCCGACCCGGAGGGCAACGATGGAAGGACCCCTCTGCCCCCGCACCTCGCAGGCTCGGCACGGGCCCCTGCAGAGGGGCCAGCCGCACGGCGCAGGAGGCGGAGGAGTGACTAGTGCCCCGGCGGGCTAGGAACGGGCGGTGACGAGCCCTCCGCTGACCGACGCGCTCCAGGCGCTGCGCGACGAGGTCGCCGCCGCGCCGCTCGGGCTGGCCACCCCCGGGCGGGACGCCGCGGCCCGCACCGCCGCCGACGTCGTGCACCAGGTCGACGACTACCTGCTGCCCCGGCTGCGCGACCTGGACGCCCCGCTGCTCACCGTCGTCGGCGGCTCCACCGGCGCCGGCAAGTCGACGCTGGTCAACAGCCTGCTGCGGGCGCACGTCACCGCGCCCGGCGTGCTGCGCCCCACCACCCGGGCGCCCGTGCTGGTCTGCGCCCCCGCCGACCGGGCGGCGTTCGCCGGCGACCGGGTGCTGCCCGGGCTGGCCCGCACCACCGGCGGTGCGGCCGGGCCGGGCGGGCTGCAGCTGGTCACCCACGACGGGCTGCCCGCCGGGCTGGCGCTGGTCGACGCCCCCGACGTCGACTCGGTGGTGGAGGCCAACCGCGACCTGGCCGGGCAGCTGCTCGCCGCCGCCGACCTGTGGGTGTTCGTGACCACGGCGGCCCGCTACGCCGACGCCGTCCCCTGGGACCTGCTGCGCACCGCCCAGGAGCGGGGCACCGCGCTGGCCGTCGTGCTGGACCGGGTGCCCCCGGAGGCGGCCACCGAGGTGGCCGGTGACCTCGCCGGGATGCTCGAGCGCGGCGGGCTGGGCGCCGCCCGGCTGTTCGTGGTGGAGGAGCGGCCGCTGACCGAGGGGTTCCTGCCCGAGGAGCAGGTCGGCCCGCTGCGCGCGTGGCTGCACGGCCTCGCCGCCGACGCCGAGCAGCGCGCCGCCGTCGTCCGGCAGACCCTCGCCGGGGCGCTGGCCAGCCTGGACGAGCGCGTCACCGCCGTTGAGGCGGGGGTGGCCGAGCAGGCCACCGCCGCGGAGGCGTTGGGCACCGCCGCCGACGCCAGCTACGCCCGGGCCCGGGCCGCGGTCGACGAGGGCGTGGGCAACGGCAGCCTGCTGCGCGGGGAGGTGCTCTCCCGCTGGCAGGAGTTCGTCGGCACCGGGGAGTGGATGCGCTCGCTGCAGGGTCAGGTCGGCCGGTTGCGCGACCGGCTCACCGCCTCGCTGACCGGCCGGCCCACCCCGGCCGACTCGCTGCAGGGTGCGCTGGAGTCGGGCGTGGAACTGCTGCTGCGCGCGGAGGCCGACGCGGCCGCCGAGCGCACGGTCACCAGCTGGCGGTCGCTGCCCGGCGGGCCGGACCTGCTCGCCGGGCGGGAGGCCGAGCTGGAGGGCGTCTCGCCGCACTTCACCGGTGCGGCGGCCGACGCCGTCCGCGACTGGCAGGGCACCGTGCTGGAGCTGGTGCGGACGGAGGGCGCCGGCAAGCGCTCCCGGGCCCGGCTGCTGTCCTGGGGGGTGAACGGCGCCGGCGCGGTGGTGATGGTCGCGGTCTTCGCCTCCACGGCCGGGCTCTCCGGAGCCGAGGTGGTCGTCGCCGGGGGCACGACCGCGCTGGGCCAGCGGGTGCTGGAGGCGGTGTTCGGCGACGCCGCCGTCCGGGAGCTCGCCGCCCGCGCGCGGGCCGACCTCGACGCCCGCGCCGACGTGCTGCTGCGGGAGGAGCAGGCCCGCTTCGACGAGCTGCTGGCCGACGCCGCCCCCGCGCCCGGGGCCGCCGAGCGGCTGCGCGCCGCCGTCGCCGCGCTGGCGACCGCCCGCGGGGCAGCCGCGTGAGGCGGCGGGAGACCTCGCTCGCCGACCGGCTGGGCGCGCTGCGCGAGGCGGTCGAGGTGGCCGAGGGCCGGCTGGAGGTGCCCGAGGTCGGCGCCGCGCGGTCGCTGCTGGCCAAGGCCGGCGCGCGAGAGGCGCTCGGCGACGCCACCGTCGTCGCGCTGGCCGGGGCCACCGGCAGCGGAAAGTCGACGCTGTTCAACGCGCTGAGCGGCAGCGAGGTGAGCACCCCGGGCGTGCGGCGGCCGACCACCGGGATCGCGCACGCCAGCGTCTGGGATGCCGACGGCGCCGACCGGCTGCTCGACTGGCTGGAGGTGCCCCGCCGGCACCGCGTCGACCAGGGGGACCCCGCACTGGACGGGCTGGTGCTGCTCGACCTGCCCGACCACGACAGCGTGCGGGTGGAGCACCGGCTGGAGGTCGACCGGCTGGTGCAGCTGGTCGACGTGCTGGTCTGGGTGCTCGACCCGCAGAAGTACGCCGACGCCGCCGTCCACTCCCGCTACCTGGCGCCGCTGGCCGGGCACGCCGGGGTGCTCGTCGTCGTCCTCAACCAGGTCGACCGGCTGGACGAGGCCGCCGCGCGGGCCTGCCTGGCCGACCTGCGCGGCCTGCTGGACGCCGAGGGGCTGGCCGACACGCCGCTGCTGGCCACCGCGGCCCGCACCGGGCACGGCCTGCCCGAGCTGCGGGCGGAGCTGGCCCGCCGGGTCGGGGCCCGCCGCGCCGCCACCGACCGGCTGGCCGCCGACGCCCGCGGTGCCGCGGTCGCGCTCGCTGCGCACTGCGCGCCCGACGCCGGGCCGGACCGCAGCCGGGACCGGAGCGAGCGGGAGGGGCTGGTCGGAGCGCTGGCCGATGCCGCCGGTGTGCCCGCGGTGGCCACGGCGGTCGAGCAGTCGGCCCGCCGCCGCGGCGCCGAGCACACCGGCTGGCCGGTGCTGCGCTGGACGTCGAAGCTCCGCAGCGACCCGCTGCGCCGGCTGCACCTGGGCTCCGAGGCGGCCCGCACGTCGTTGCCGCCGGCCGGTGCGGTGCAGCAGGCGGCGCTCGGCGCGGCGCTGCGCCGGGCCCGCGACGAGGCCGGCCACGGGCTGCCGCAGGCGTGGCGCGACGAGCTGCGGCGCACCGCGGAGGTGTCCCAGGAGCGGCTGGCCGACCGGCTGGACCGGGCGGTGGCCGGCACCGACCTGGGGCCGCAGCGCACCCCGCTGTGGCAGCGGGCCGTCGGCGGGCTGCAGTGGGTGCTCGCGCTGGTCGCGCTGGCCGGGGCGCTGTGGCTGCTCGGCCTCGTCGGGCTGGGGCTGCTGCAGCTGGACGACGTGGTGCCGCTGCCCCGGGTGGAGGGCATCCCGCTGCCCACGCTGCTCCTGGCCGGTGGGCTGGTGGCGGGGCTGCTGCTCGCGCTGGTGGCCCGCCCGCTGGTGCGCGCGGGGGCGCGGCGGCGGGGCCGGCAGGCCCGCCGCCGGCTGCTCGACCGGGTGGCCGAGGTGGCCGACGCGGAGGTGCTCGAGCCGCTGGGGGAGGCCCGCGCCGACCACGACCGGTTCTGCGCCGCCGTCGGCCGCGCCGGAGCCGGCTGACCCGGCCTCGCTTTCCGCGCGGAGAGCGGGGCGGACTCCCTCGCTTCCCGCGCGGAGAGCGAGGAGGCGGGAGTCAGGCGGGCGTCGTCAGGCGGGACGGCGGGTGCTCGGCGAGGCAGAACGGGTTGCCCTCCGGGTCGGCCAGCGTCGACCACTGCACCCAGGGCACCTCGTCGAGCACGTCCCACCGGTGGGTGGCGCCCAGCGCGATCGCCCGGGCGACCTCCTCCTCGCGGCACCCCCACGGCACGGTGAGGTCGAGGTGCTGACCCGGTCGCTCGGGCCGGGGGCCGGAGCGCGGCCGGAAGAACATGGCGAAACCGTCGGGCTCCCGGGCGGACACGAACACCCGGCCCTCGTGGTCGCCGATCACGGTGCCGCCGAGCAGCTCCGCCCAGAAGCCCGCCAGTGCCCGCGGTGAGGCGGCCTCGACGTTCACCGATCCGAGGCTGATCGCGGTCGTGGCACGCACGCGCCGGAAGTTACGGACGGGCGCCGGCCGGGACAACCGTCATCTGTCGTGGACCGGTTCCGGCCGCGGCTGCCCCGCCGGTGCCGGCGTGATCGCGGGCCGGCGGCGGTGCAGCGCGAGCCCGGCGACCGCGGTCAGCGCGAGGACGATGACCACCGCGCCGTAGACCTCGGCGGTGGCCTCCAGGCCCACGGAGTTCGCGGCGGTGCCGGCGGCGATCGCCGGCAGGCTGAACGCCAGGTAGCTGACGGTGAAGACCGCCGAGATCAGCGCCGCCCGCTGGCCCGGGTCGACGCCGGCGGTCACCGTGGCCATCGCCCCGAGGAAGGCGCCGCCGAAGCCGAACCCGGAGACCACCGCGGCTGCGAAGAAGAGGGCCAGCGACCCGGTCCACAGGGCGGCGATCGTGCCGGCGACGCCGGTGGCGAACACCAGGGCGCCCACGGTCATCCCCCGGGTGGGGGCCATCGACCGCATGGTCAGCGACCCGATCACCCCGGTGCCGTTCAGCGCCAGGATCGGCAGCGCGCCGGTGACGTGGTCGGTGACCCCGAAGACGGTGGCGGCCAGCGACGGGCTGAGGGAGGCGTAGAGCCCACCCAGCGACCAGGTGGCGATCAGGCACGGCAGCACCAGCAGGAACGCCCGCCGCTGCGGCGCGGGCACGTGCACGCTCGGCACCAGGGAGGCCGCCAGCCCCGGCCGCCGGGGCGAGGTCTCGGGCAGCAGCAGCACCCAGGCCGCGGCGGCCAGGCAGAGCACGGTGAGCACCCCGAACACCCAGTCGGTGGGGGCCGGCACGAACTGCACGGCCAGGCCGGCGCCCACCGCGCCGAGGGAGAGGCCCAGCCCGGGGCCCGCGGAGTTGACCAGCGGGCCCAGCGGCCGCTCCGCGCGCTGGGTGTCCAGCAGGGCGGCGCCGAACGCGGCGGTCAGCGCCCCGGTGGCGAAGCCCTGCACGACGCGGGCCACCAGCAGCCACCCCACGCCGTCGGCGGCCCAGAACAACACCATCGACACCGCCTCGACCAGCAGTGCGACGGCCAGCACCGGCCGCCGTCCGATGTGGTCGGAGAGGCTCCCCACCACCAGCAGGGAGAGCAGCAGCGCGAAGGCGTAGACGCCGAAGACGACGGTCAGCGTGCCCGAGCCGAAGCCGAACTCCTCGGCGTAGACCCGGTAGAGCGGGGAGGGGACACCCGAGGCCGCGAGCATCAGGATCAGCAGGACGGCGACCGACCAGAAGGCGGCCGGGCGGGAGAGCGTTCCTCGAGGCACGAACGGGTGCAAGCCCCAACCAGCCGGTCCTGTTCCCGGGGTCATCCGGTCGGGCGGCCGTCGGGGGTGGTGGTCACCCGGGGTAGCGGCGGCTGGTGAAGACCTGGCCCGAGGGCGTCACGCGGGTCTGGGTCGAGCCGATCAGCAGCAGGCAGCGCATGTCGACCGTCTCCGGGTCCAGCCCGGCCAGCGTGGTCACCCGCACCGACTCCTCCGGCCCGCCGACGTCGCGGCCGACGACCACCACGGTGTCGGGGTCGCGGACGTCGAGCAGCGCCTTCTGCGCCTCGGCCAGCTGGTGCGGCCGGGCCGTGGAGCGCGGGTTGTAGAGCGCGAGCACCAGGTCAGCCGCGGCCGCGGCGCGCAGCCGGTCGAGCACGACGCCCCAGGGCTTGAGGACGTCGGAGAGGCTGATCACCGCGAAGTCGTGCCCGAGCGGGGCGCCCACCCGCGACGCGACGGCCTGCGCGGCGGTCAGCCCGGGCAGCACCCGCACCCCGACGTCGGGGAAGCTCTCGGCCGCCACCTCGAGCACCGCGGCGGCCATCGCGAAGACGCCGGGGTCGCCGCTGGAGACCACCGCCACCCGGCGTCCGTCCCTGGCCAGCTGCAGGGCGGCGGCGGCGCGCTCGGCCTCCACCCGGTTGTCGCTGGGGTGCCGGGTCTGCCGCGGGTTGGCCGGGACCCGGTCCAGGTAGGGGCCGTAGCCGACCAGGTCGTCGGCCTCGGCCAACGCCTCGGCGACCTCGGGCGTCGTCCAGGACCGCTTGCCGGGGCCGAGCCCGACGACGACGACCTCACCGGTGCGCAGCGCCTCGTCGTCGGAGCGCTCGGGGGTGTTGCCCGGGCCGGTCAGCGGGCTGGGCAGCAGCGCGAGGGAGAAGTAGGGCACCGTCTCCGGGTCGACCTCGGCCAGCGGGGCGACCCGCTGCCGGCCGGTGGTGGCCCGCTCCACGTAGACGGCGCGGTCGAGCACCCCGGCGGCGTCGAACGCCTCCCGGACGTTGCCGAACGTGCGGCCGAGCTTGAGCACCGCGGCGGAGTCGGTGGTGGCCAGCCACTCGGCGAGCTCGGAGGCATGGAGCGTGCCGGGAAGCACGGTGAGCACCTCGTCGCGCTCGACCAGCGGCCGGCCGAGCACCGCCGCGGCGCCGCTGACGCTGGTCACGCCGGGCACCACCTCGGTCGGGTACCGGTGCGCCAGCCGCTTGTGCATGTGCATGTAGGAGCCGTAGAAGAACGGGTCGCCCTCGGCGAGCACGACGACGTCCCGGCCGGCGTCCAGGTGGGCGGCCAGCCGCGCGGCGGCGGACTCGTAGAACTCGTCGATCGCCCCCTGGTAGCCGCCGGGGTGGTCGGTGGTCTCGGTGGTGACGGGGTAGACCAGCAGCTCCTCGACCTGCCCGGCGCGCAGGTACGGCTCGGCCAGCCCGCGGGCCACGGAGCGGCCGTGCTGGGCGGCGTGGAAGGCGACGACGTCGGCGGCGCCGATCAGCCGCGCGGCCTTGACCGTGACCAGCTCCGGGTCGCCGGGCCCCAGCCCGACCCCGTACAGCCGCCCGCTCACGCCGCTTCCCCTTCCGCCAAAATGGCCATTTCGGCGGCGGTCACTCGGCCGTGCTCGCGATCGCGTTGACCGCGGCGGCGGTGATCGCGCTGCCGCCGCGCCGGCCGCGGACGACGAGGAAGTCCAGGTCCGAGGCGGCCAGCGCCTCCTTGGACTCCACCGCGCCGATGAAGCCCACCGGGATGCCGATGACGGCGGCCGGCCGGGGGGCGCCGGCCGCGACCATCTCCAGCAGGTGGAACAGCGCAGTGGGCGCGTTGCCGATGGCCACGACGGCGCCGTCCAGCCGGTCGCCCCACAGCTGCAGGGCCGCGGCGGTGCGGGTGGTGCCCATCTCCCGGGCGAGGTCCGGGGTGCGCGGGTCGTTGAGCGTGCAGACGACGTCGTTGTCCTTCGGCAGCCGCCGCCGGGTGACCCCCGAGGCGACCATCTGCGCGTCGCAGAGCACCGGGGCGCCGGCGTGCAGCGCCTCCCGGGCCTTCGCCACGACGTCGTCGGACCAGGCCACGTCGGCGACCAGGTCGACCTGCCCGCAGGCGTGGATCATCCGGACGGCGACCTGGGCGACGTCGGCGGGCAGCCCGGAGAGGTCGGCCTCGGCGCGGATCGTGGCGAAGGACTGCCGGTAGATCTCGGCGCCGTCGTGCTCGTAGGAGTACATCAGTCCTTCTCGATGAGGTAACCGGTCGGCGTCGCGACGACGTCGACCACGCGGCCGGCCGGGCGGCCGCACCGGCGGGCGCAACCGGCCCAGTGCTGTCGGGCGCCGCCGGCGGGCAGCGTGCCGGCGGCCACGGCGGCGGTGGCGTCGGCCCGCACGTCGGCCAGCGACTTCGCACAGCCCGGCCGTCCGGCGCAGGCGGTGACCAGCCGCCAGGGACTGCTCGGCTCGGTGACCAGGCCGGCTCCGGTCAGCGCGGCGGCCGCCTGGTCGGCGGCGGCCAGGTCCGGGACGACGACGGTGCGCCAGGGGGTGACCTCGACCTGGGGTGCCAGGTCGGCCAGCAGCTCGGCCTGCGCGGCGGTGAGCCGGCCCAGCGGCACGACGACGGCCAGCGCGGTGCGGCCGTCGTCCTGCAGCAGGACGCCGGCGGGCCCGGTGACCGGTGCGCTGACCCGCTCGCGGCCCGGGGCGTCCGGCCGCCGGCCGGTGAGCCGCTCGGTGACCCGCGCCCAGCCGTCGGTCAGCTCGGTCAGCCGCCAGGCCGTCCCACCCTGGGCGGCGCGCTCGGTGAGGAACGCCGTGCTCGCGGCCAGCGCCAGGGCGACCGCGTCCCCGGGGCGGGCGCGGACCCCGGAGTCGGTGCCGCCGAGCAGCAGGGCGACGACGTCCGGGGCGAGGGCGAGCAGGGCGACGTCGGCACCCAGACCGGCGACGTCGCCGCGCCCGTCGTCGAAGGCGACCAGGAACCGGCCGGGCAGCTCGGCGAGGGCGGGGTCGGCCAGCAGCGCGCTGTCGAAGGAGCGCACCCAGGGGCGGACGTCGAGGTGCCCGCCCCGCCGGCCGGAGAGGCTGCTGGCCAGCACGTTGCGCACCCGCTCGTGGGTGGCGCTGGGCAGCAGGCCCACCGCGGCCAGCCGCTCGCCCAGCTCGGTCTCGGCTCCGGTGGGCAGGCCGCGCAGCTGGAGGTTGCCGCGGCTGGTCAGCTCCAGGTGCCCGTCGCCGAGGTCGCGGGCGGTGGCGGCCAGCGTGCGCAGCTGCCCGGCGGTCAGGCCTCCGCCGGGGACGCGCACCCGGGCCAGGCCACCGTCGGCGGCGGTGTGGGTCTGCAGCGCGCCGGGACACGCGTCGACCCGGTCCCGCGCCGGCCCGGGGCCGGACGGGGGGAGGGCGGTCTGTGCGGAGGACATCGCGACGGAGGACATGGCGAGGGCGAGGCTACTTCCCCGGATGCGGGGCCCTGCCGGACAGTCGGGGGGCCTGCCCGGCAGGGCGGCTGGTCACCGCAGTGCGCGGCCGTCCATCTCCATCCAGACCCGGCGGCGGTGGGCGCGGGTGCGCACCCGGGCCATCGCGGTCACCCGGCGCTCCTGCTCCGGGGTCGCGCGGTGGTCCACGACGGCGAGCTCCGCATCGCGCGTGGCCCGCTCGGCCTCGACCTCCGCCGGGGTGGTGGGCAGCTGCGGGCCGGTGCCGTCGTCCGCGTCGGTGGCCGGCCGGTCGGCCCGGTAGGGGGAATCGTCGGGCAGGTTGCCGCTGACCCGGCCGTACGCGCCGAGGGTGAGCAGCACCAGGCCGGCGCAGATGGAGAAGACGACGTTGGCCATCGAGAAGGCCAGGACGTTCCAGCCGGTCTCCAGCACGGCCAGGTTGGCGAGCGCGCAGACCAGGAACAGCGCGCCCACCGCCATCATCACCGTCGAGGCGGTGCGGTGGCCGCGCAGCGCGGCGGCGACCAGCACCGCCGCGGTGACCAGCGAGAGGGTCGACAGCAGGCCGTTGGACGACAGGCCGAGGATGCGCTCGCCGTCGGTGGAGGAGTAGTCCAGTCCGTCGACGAGCCCCAGCACGCCGAAGACGGCGAGCACCGCGGCGACGATGACGGCGCCGATGCGGTGCACGGCGGGCACCGTCCGGACGGCGCCGGTGGCGGGTGCCTCGGCGGGTTCGCCGTGCTCCCCGGTGCCGGGGGACGCGGTGTGGGCAGACGCGGTGTGGGCAGACGCGGTGCGGTGGCGCAGGGAGAGGGCCATGCGGAACTCCGGGAGTGGCGGGCGTCGGGCCGGGTCGGGCTGGCTCCGGCATCGGTCGCGTACCTAGGCGATCGCGGGCGATCCGGTGGTGGGCCTCCTTTCTCGTTTCGTTGCGTGATGAACCCGATGCGCAGCGTGGCAGGGAAGTGGGGGCCCGGGGCAGGTGTTGGTCCGGCCGGAAGGAGCGTCATGACCCAGCCGTTCGAGACCCAGCCGTTCGAGATCGACCTGCACTCCGAGTACCTGCGCGCCGACCTCTTCTTCGCCATGGGGCAGCCCACCGAGGCCGCCCGGGTGCTGGAGCCGGTGGTGGCCGCCGAGCCGGGCAACCAGGCAGCGCTCGAGCTGCTCGCCCGCAGCTACTACGGCGCCGCCCAGCTGGCCCGGGCCGAGGAGTGCCTGACCCGCCTGGTGGAGCTCGCGCCGGCCAACGGGTGGGTACGCCGGGCGCTGGCCCGCACGCTGGAGCGGCAGAGCCGTGGTGCCGACGCCGCCGTCCACCACCGGGTGGCCGACGCGCTCGGCGCCGCCTGAGCCGTCGGGTCCGACCTGAGCCGGAACCGGCGGGGTGGCGCCGCGTGCGCTCGCGCCACCACCCCGCCGTCGGCGGGCCTGCCCGCCCCCGGTCGGGGCGGGCAGGATCGTCAGCCGCGCTCGGCGAAGGGGACGAGCTCGCGGTCGGCCAGCCGCCGGCGGTAGCCGAAGATCTCCGCCTTCACCACCCTGGCCATGAGGTAGAGCCCGATGATGTTCGCGAACGACATCGCGAAGATCATGCTGTCGGAGAAGCCGATCACCGAGTCCAGCGTCGACGATGCGCCGATGACGACGAAGATGCAGAAGACGACCTTCCAGACCCGGTCGACCAGCATCGACTCGCCGAACAGGTAGGTCGCCGCCTTCAGCCCGTAGTAGCTCCAGGCGAGCATCGTGGAGTAGGCGAAGAGGATCACCGCGACGGCGAGCACGATGGGGAACCACGACGCGACCGTCTCGAACGCCGCCGAGGTGGTCTGCACGCCGGCCTCGCTGGCGTCGTCGGCCCAGGTGCCGGTGATCGTGATCGCCAGCGCGGTCATCGAGCAGATGACGACGGTGTCGATGAACGGCTCCAGCACGGCCACGTGGCCCTCGCTGGCCGGCTCGTTGGTCTTCACCGCCGAGTGCGCGATCGCCGCCGACCCCAGCCCGGCCTCGTTGCTGAAGGCGGCCCGGCGGAACCCCTGGATGAGGACGCCGACGATGCCGCCGAAGCCGGCCTCGGGGCTGAACGCCTGGGAGATGATCGCCCAGATCGCCGAGGGGATCTCGGTGAGGTTGAACAGCAGCACCAGCAGGCAGGCCACCACGTAGAAGACCGCCATGAACGGCACGATCTTGTCGGTGACCCGGGCGATGCTGCGGATCCCGCCGATGATCACCGCGCCGACCAGCAAGGCGAGCACCAGCCCGAACACCGCCCCGGCGGCGCCCCCGCCCAGCGGGCCGTCGGCGCCACCGGTGACCGACTGCGCCTGGCTGAAGGCCTGGTTGGACTGGAACATGTTCCCGCCGCCGACCGCCCCGCCCAGGGTGAAGACGCAGAAGGCGACGGCGAGCACCTTGCCCAGGCCGCCCATGTTCTTCTCGGCCAGGCCGCGCCGCAGGTACCACATGGGTCCGCCGGAGACCCGGCCGTCGGGGAAGACGTTGCGGTACTTCACCCCGAGCGTGCACTCCACGCCCTTGGTGCACATGCCGACCAGCCCGGCCACGATCATCCAGAAGGTGGCGCCCGGCCCGCCCAGGGACAGCGCGACGCCGACCCCGGCGATGTTGCCCAGCCCGACGGTGCCGGAGACGGCGGTGGCCAGCGCCTGGAAGTGGGTGACCTCCCCGGCGTCGGCGGGGTCGTCGTACCGGCCGCGGATCAGCTGGACGGCGTGGCCGAAGGCGCGGAACTGGAACCCGCGCAGGTAGATGGTGAAGAAGACGCCGGCCGCCACCAGCCACACGACGATCAGCGGCAGGCCGATGTCGTCGCCGTTGCGGTCCTGCCCCAGGAAGGGCAGGGGGACGGCGAAGAAGACGACGTTCTCGATGGCGGTGGAGATCGGGGCGAAGAAGTCGTTGACCGACTCGTCGAAGCTGGCGGCCTGCACCGCTGCGGACGGCGTCATCACGGCACCACCAGGACGGGGACGGGGGAGAGCTGGATGAGGTTGCTCGGCGTGGACCCGAACAGCAGCGTGCGCACCCGGCTCTGCCCGACCCGGCCGACGATGATCCACACCGCGTCGTGCTCCCGGGCCAGGGCGACCAGGGTCTCGGCCGGGTGACCGTGCCGGACGACGCCCTCCAGCTCCAGCTCCGGGTGCGCCGCCGACAACCGGGCCGTCACCGGCTCGAGCACCCGCTCGCGCGCGGCGGTGGCCTCCCGTTGCTTCTCGATCGCGCGGCGTTCGTTCTCCTCGGCGGTGGAGAACGAGTACGGCGACCACGGCACCACGCAGGCCAGCACCAGCCGCAGGTCGTGCCGCCCGGCGGCCTCCGCGGCGGCGTCCGCCGCGCGCCCGCTCGCCTCGCTCCCGTCGAGCCCGACGATGATCGATCTGGACACTGCTGGACCCCCAGCCGTCACGGACGTTGCCGGAAAGCTAGTGGCCCGTCGGACCTCCGGCCATCCGAACGCCCGGCGCTCACGGTGTGTGGTGTGCTGGGGACCCACCGCCGTCCCGCTGACCCGTCGAACGGCGCCCCCGACCGAGCCGTGCTCGCCTGGAGACCACATGCACCGCCGCACCGTTCCCGCCGCGTTCCTCGCCCTCGGCCTGTCGCTGTCCGCATGTGGCGGGGACGAGGAGCCGGCGAGCCTGGCCGCCCAGATCAGCACCGACCTCGCCGAGGCCCCGGACGTGCCGGCCTCCGAGGAGCCGGCCCCCGACGAGCTGGTGATCGACGACGTCGTCGTCGGCGACGGGGCCGAGGCGACCGAGGGGTCGACCGCGGAGGTCAAGTACGTGGGTGCCCTCTACGAGGACGGCGAGGAGTTCGACTCCTCCTGGAGCCGCGGGGAGGGCTCGACGTTCCCGGTGCCGCTCGGCCAGGGCGCGGTGATCGAGGGGTTCGAGCAGGGCATCGAGGGGATGCAGGTCGGCGGTCGGCGGGTGGTGGTCATCCCCAGCGAGCTCGGCTACGGCGCACAGGGGGCCGGGACGACGATCCCCGGCGACTCGACCCTCGTGTTCGTCATCGACCTCGTCTCGGTGTACTGACCCAGCTACGGGTACCACTCGGGGAGCCGGGTCCTCCGGTCCACGCGCTGGCTGACCAGCCGCCGGCCGTCGGCGGCGACGGCCTCCGCGGTCGGTGGCTGCCTGCCGCCCCAGACCACCACCAGGTGCCCGTGCCGGGGTACCGGGATCTCCCGCGGGCCGACGAGGACCCGGTCGACCGCCGAACTCGCCCGCAGCACGGCGTAGGAGACGTACCGGGCGCCCCAGGGCATCAGCCGGCCGGCGCTGCGGTTCGCCGAGCCGCCGCCGGTCCACCGGAGGTGACCGCCCTGGGTGACCGCGTCGGGCCGGCCGGCCAGGTCCTCGTCCTCCAGGCCGCTCCCGCCGCCGCCCAGCACCACCCACTCCTGCCCGCGTCGCACGAGGGCCCAGGTCTCCTCGGCCACGTAGCCGACGCTGCGCCGGGCGAACATGGTGCAGGCGACGTCGCCGTCGACGTCCACCGCCAGCGGGGCGAACCGCCGGCGCCGGCTCAGCCGCGGCGGGGCCTCGGGCAGGCCGTGCTCGAGCAGCGCGAGGCTCTCCGTGAGCGCGTCGTAGGCCACCGCAGCAGGCTAGGGGCGGGCGCGCGCCGGGGACAGCGGGTTCAGTCGGTGCCGTACCTCGCCAGCCGGGGGGGCGTCGGCCGGACCTGCCGCAGCGAGGCGAGCACGGTCTCGAACTCGGTCCGCTCGTCGTCGGGCGGGTCACCAGGTGCTGGGTGGCCTCCGAGGCCGCGGCCACCCGGGAGCTGGGCCGACACCTGCGCCGCGAGCTCGGGGTGGCCAAGGACCGGGTGTCGGCGCTGGGCTACTGGCGGACCACCTGACCGCGCCGTCCACCCGGCCCGCCGGCGTCCCCGGTAGCGTCTGCCGCACATCACGGCAGTGCAGCGAGGAAGCCGGTGCGAACCCGGCGCGGTCCCGCCACTGTGTGCCCCGTCCCGCTGGTCGGCCGGGGTGAGCCAGACACCGCGGCTGCCGTGTCCGACGACCCGGGGCGCGGACCCCGAGGGAGGCACTGCCGTGAGCTCTCGCACCTTCACCCTGCTCTCGACGAGCGACACCGACCTGTTGAGCGCCCGGTCCAGCGCGGCCGACTGGCGGCTGGGCAACCCAGCCCGGCTCGGCGCCGACGGGATGGCGGACCTGGCGGCCGGCAGCGACCTCGTCGTCGTCCGAATCCTGGGCGTACGCCGCCAGTACGAGGAGATGCTCGCCCCGCTGCTCGCCGGGCCGGCTCCGGTCGTCGTCCTCGGTGGGGAGAACGTGCCGGACGCCGAGCTGATGGAGCTCTCCACCGTGCCGATGGGCGTGGCGACCGAGGCGCACGGCTACCTGGCGCAGGGCGGGCCGGACAACCTCGAGCAGCTGCACCGCTTCCTCGGCGACACCCTGCTGCTCGAGGGCGAGGGCTTCGAGGCGCCGTCGGTCGCCCCGGAGTGGGGCGTCCTGGAGCGCCCCGCGCGCACCGGCGAGGGTCCGGTCGTCGCCGTCCTTTACTACCGGGCGCACCACCTGTCCGGGAACACCGGCTTCGTCGAGGCGCTGTGCACCGCGATCGAGGACGCCGGCGGCCGTCCGCTGCCGGTGTTCACCGCCTCGCTGCGCACCGTCGAGCCCGGCCTGGTCGAGCTGCTGCGCACCGCCGACGCCCTGGTGGTCACCGTGCTGGCCGCCGGCGGGTCGAAGCCGGCCACCGCGCAGGCCGGTGGGGACGACGGCGCCTGGGACGTCGGCGAGCTCGCTGATCTGGACGTCCCGGTCGTCCAGGGGCTGTGCCTGACCAGCTCCCGTGCCGAGTGGGCCGCCAACGACGACGGGCTCTCCCCGCTGGACGTCGGCAACCAGGTCGCCATCCCGGAGTTCGACGGCCGGCTGATCAGCGTGCCGTTCTCCTTCAAGGAGACCGACGCCGACGGGCTGACCTCCTACGTCGCCGACCCCGAGCGGGCCGCCCGGGTCGCCGGCACCGCGGTCGCGCACGCCCGGCTGCGGCACACCCCGCCGGCCGAGCGCCGGATCGTGGTGATGCTGAGCGCCTACCCGACCAAGCACGCCCGGATCGGCAACGCCGTCGGGCTGGACACCCCCGCATCGGTGGTCAGGCTGCTGGCCGCGATGCACGGTCAGGGCTACGACATCGGCCCGTTCGACGGCCCCGATGCGCTGCCCGGCGTCGCCGACCTGGATGGCGACGCGCTGGTGCACGCGCTGATCGCCGCCGGCGGCCAGGACGAGAACTGGCTCACCGAGGAGCAGCTCAGCGGCAACCCGGTGCGGATCCCCGCCGCCGAGTACCGCCGGCACTTCGACTCGCTGCCGGCCGAGCTGCGCGAGGCGATGGTCGAGCACTGGGGCGAGGCACCCGGCTCGCTCTTCGTGGACGGGGACGACATCGTCTTCGCCGCGCTGCGTGCCGGGAACGTCGTCGTGATGGTGCAGCCGCCGCGCGGCTTCGGGGAGAACCCGATCGCGATCTACCACGACCCGGACCTGCCGCCGTCCCACCACTACCTGGCCGCCTACTGGTGGCTGCGCAGCGTCTTCGGGGCGCACGCGATGGTGCACGTGGGCAAGCACGGCAACCTGGAGTGGCTGCCCGGCAAGACCGTCGGGATGTCCGCGGGCTGCGGCACCGACGCCGCGATCGGCGACCTGCCGCTGGTCTACCCGTTCCTGGTCAACGACCCGGGCGAGGGCACCCAGGCCAAGCGCCGGGCGCACGCGACCCTGGTCGACCACATGGTGCCGCCGATGGCCCGGGCCGACTCCTACGGCGACATCGCCCGGCTGGAGCAGCTGCTCGACGAGCACGCCAACATCGCCGCGATGGACCCGGCGAAGCTGCCCGCCGTCCGGCAGCAGATCTGGACGCTGCTGCAGGCGGCCAAGCTCGACCACGACCTGGGGCTGACCGAGCGGCCCGAGGACGACCACTTCGACGAGATGATCCTGCACGTCGACGGCTGGCTCTGCGAGATCAAGGACTCCCAGATCCGCGACGGGCTGCACGTGCTGGGCACCCCGCCGTCGGGGCAGGACCGCGTCGACCTGGTGCTGGCGATGCTGCGCGCCCGGCAGATCTGGGGTGGCACCGTGGCGCTGCCCGGGCTGCGCCAGGCGCTCGGGCTCACCGAGGACGGCACCGCCGGGCTGAGGGAGACCGACCGGGTCGAGGCGCAGGCCGAGGCGCTGGTGGCCGGGATGGAGGAGCGCGGCTGGACCGCCTCGGCCATCGCCGACGTCGTCGGTGGCGTGCTCGGCACGACGGACGACGAGGTCGCCGCCGTCCTGCGGTTCGCCGTCGAGGAGGTCGTGCCCCGGCTGGAGCGCACGACCGACGAGCTGGACATGACGCTCCACGCGCTCGACGGCGGCTACGTGCCGGCGGGGCCGTCGGGCTCGCCGCTGCGCGGGCTGGTCAACGTGCTGCCGACCGGGCGGAACTTCTACTCGGTCGACCCGCGTGCCATCCCCTCCCGGCTGGCCTGGGAGACCGGCTCGGCGATGGCCGAGTCGCTGGTCGACCGCTACCGCGCCGACCACGACGGGCAGTTCCCGCCCTCGGTCGGGCTGTCGGTGTGGGGCACCTCGGCCATGCGCACCGCGGGCGACGACGTCGCCGAGATCCTGGCGCTGCTCGGCGTCCGGCCGGTCTGGGACGAGGCGTCGCGACGGGTGACCGGCCTGGAGCCGATCGACCTCGACGAACTCGGCCGGCCCCGGATCGACGTCACGGTGCGGATCTCCGGCTTCTTCCGGGACGCCTTCCCGCACGTGGTGACCATGCTCGACGACGCCGTGACCCTGGTCGCCTCGTTGGACGAGTCCGACGACCAGAACTTCGTGAAGGCGCACGTCGAGGCCGACGTCGCCGGGCACGGCGACCGGCGGCGGGCCACCACCCGGGTGTTCGGCTCCAAGCCCGGCGCCTACGGAGCCGGGCTGCTGTCGCTGATCGACTCGCGGAACTGGCGTGGGGACGCCGACCTGGCCGAGGTCTACGCGGTGTGGGGCGGCTACGCCTACGGCCGCGACCTCGACGGCGTGCAGGCCCGCCCGGACATGGAGGCCGCCTACAAGCGGATCGCCGTGGCGGCCAAGAACGTCGACACCCGCGAGCACGACATCGCCGACTCCGACGACTACTTCCAGTACCACGGCGGCATGGTCGCCACGGTGCGCGCGCTGACCGGCTCCTCGCCGGAGGCCTACATCGGCGACTCCACCCGGCCCGAGCAGGTGCGGACCCGGTCGCTGGTCGAGGAGACCTCCCGGGTGTTCCGCGCCCGGGTGGTCAACCCCAAGTGGCTGGCCGCGATGCGCCGGCACGGCTACAAGGGCGCCTTCGAGCTGGCCGCCACCGTCGACTACCTGTTCGGCTACGACGCCACCACCGGCGTGGTCGCCGACTGGATGTACGAGAAGCTCGCCCAGACCTACGTGCTCGACCCGGAGAACCGCGAGTTCATGGAGAAGTCGAACCCGTGGGCGCTGCACGGCATCGCCGAGCGGCTGCTGGAGGCGGTCGACCGGAAGATGTGGGCCGAGCCGGACCCGGCGCTGCTGGCCGAGCTGCAGCAGGCGTACCTGGACACCGAGGGCGACCTGGAGGGCGGGGAGACCCCGGCGCAGCAGCCGGTCTGACCTCCTGTTCGCCTCCGGCGGGCAGGTTCCGGGGAGCTTGTGCTCTGCTCACCCCCGGTGAGCAGAGCACAAGCTCCGTGGGACCACGTTCGTCGGCCTCGTGCGGATGCGTCGCCGCGCCGATGACTTCGTCGGTCCCCGGCGGTCTACTGCTGCATGGCGACGACTCTGCTGGCGATCGGCACCCGCAAGGGGCTCTGGCTCGCGACGAGTGCGGACCGACGGACCTGGTCCCTCTCCGCACCGCACTTCCTGATGACGGAGGTGACGAGCATCGGCATCGACGTCCGTGGCGGGCGCACCCGCGTGCTGCTCGGCGTCCGCTCCGAGCACTTCGGGCCGACCGTCGTCCACTCCGACGACCTCGGCGCCACCTGGACCGAACCCGAGGGCGGCGCGATCCGGTTCCCGGCCGACACCGGTGCCGCGGTGGAGCGGATCTGGCAGCTGCACCCGGACTCCGCCGACCGGCCCGGGGTGGTGTGGGCCGGCTGCGAGCCGATCTCGCTGTGGCGGTCGGACGACGGCGGGGAGCACTTCGAGCTGTGCCGCGGCCTGTGGGACCACCCGCACCGCGCCGAGTGGGGCGCGGGCTACGGCGGGGCGGCGGCGCACTCCGTCGTCCCCGGGCCCGACGGCACGGTGCACGTGGCGATGAGCACCGGCGGCGTCTACCGCACCCGCGACGGCGGCGCGTCCTGGCAGCCCCGCAATTCCGGGATCAGCGCCTACTTCCTGCCCGGGCCGGCACCGGAGTTCGGCCAGTGCGTGCACAAGATCGCCCGCGACGCCGCGGTGCCCACCCGGCTGTACGCGCAGAACCACCACGGGGTGCACCGCTCCGACGACGACGGCGACACCTGGACCTCGATCGCGGACGGGCTGCCCTCGGACTTCGGCTTCGTGATGCTGGCCGACCCGCGCCGCGGCGGACGGATCTGGGTGGTGCCGCTGGTCGCCGACGGCCGGCGGATCCCGCCGGACGGGCGGCTGGCGGTGCACCGCAGCGACGACGCGGGGGAGACCTGGCAGGAGCTGACCGCAGGGCTGCCGACCGACCAGTACAACGCGGTGCTGCGGGACGCCGCCTGCGTGGACGCCGACGACCCGGTCGGCGTCTACGTGGGCACCCGCGGCGGCGAGGTCTACGCCAGCGCCGACGCCGGGGAGTCGTTCACGCAGGTCGCCGGCCACCTGCCCGACGTGCTGTGCGTGCGCGCCGCGGTCCTGCCATGAGGGAGCTGCCGTGACCGTGCGGGTGCTGCTGCCGCGGCTGCTGGCCGACTGCACCGGCGGGCGCTCCTCGGTGGCGCTCGACCTCCCGGCCGAGGCCACCGTCGGCGCGGTGCTCGACGCGCTGGCCGCCGACCACCCGGTGTTCGACCGCCGGGTGCGCGACGAGACCGGCGCGCTGCGCCGCTTCGTGAACGTCTACGTCGACGGCGAGGAGGTGCGCCGGCTGAGCGGCCTGGCGACGGTCGTCGGACCCGGTGCGGAGGTCATGGTCGTGCAGTCGGTCGCCGGCGGCTGATGGTCAGGGCAGCAGCAGCGCTGCGGTGAGCAGGGTGACCGTGGTGGCCACCTCGCCCATCGCGCCCATCACGTCGCCGTTGACCCCACCAAGCCGGGTCCGGGCCCGGGAGAGCAACCCCTCGGACGACCCCAGCCCGGCCGCGACGGCGGCGACCAGCACGAGCGCGGCGACGGGGCCGTCGGCCCCGGCCAGCAGCCCGCCGCCGGCGACCGCGACCGCCGTGAGGAGCGCCGCGCCGGCCAGCCACGGCCGGGACACGGTGCCGGCCACCGCCCCGCCGAGGGAGGAGCCCTCGGCGATCGGCACGCCGGGCAGGCCGGTGCGGGCCATCGCCACCCGGGCGGTGAGGGTGGCCGCGGGCAGGGCCAGCCACCCGCCGTCCACCGGGAGCAGGTGCGCGAGGCAGGCGACCTGGAGCAGCAGGGTGAGCACCAGGGTGGCGACGCCGAACGGGCCGACGTCCCCGGCGCGCATCACCGCCAGCGCCTGCTCCCGGCCGCGCAGCGGGCCGAGACCGTCGGCGGTGTCGGCCAGCCCGTCCAGGTGCAGCCCGCGGGTGGCCACGGCGAGGACGACGACCCCGAGCGCCGCGCCCACCAGTGGGCTGGCCGCACGGCCGGCGGCCCAAGCCGCCGCGGTGGCCGCCGACCCCAGCACCAGCCCGACCAGCGGCGCCCACGGCAGCGCGCCGCGCACCGATCCGACCGGGGGCATGCGTACCGCGCTGAGCAGCGAGAACGCCTCGACCGGCCCGGACCACCAGCGCCGGCTCATCGCAGCCGCTGCGGCAGCCCCGCGACGACGAACCACACCTCGTCCGCGGTCGCTGCCAGCCGCTGGTTGACCGTGCCCAGGGTGTCGCGGAACAGCCGCCCGGCGCGGGTCCCGGGGACCACGCCCAGCCCGACCTCGTCGCTGACCGCGACCACGTGCGCCGGCGTCATCACCCAGTTGTTGACCAGGGCGTCGCAGCGGGCGGCCAGGCGGTCCAGCGCGGCCTCGGCCCGCCGCCGGTCGGCGGCGTGCGCGCCACCGGCCTCCGCGCCGTCGTCGGCGGTGCCCCAGACCCCGGTCTCGTCCATGAGCGCGGCCACCCAGGTGGTGATGCTGTCGACCAGCACCGCGCCGCCGCGGACCAGCTCCGAGGGCATCGTGGTCTCCAGCGTCGTCCAGCCGACCGGCCGGCGGGCCCGGTGCGCCGCGACCCGCTGGGCCCACTCGGCGTCGCCTTCGGACACCTGGCTGGTGGCCAGGTAGGTGACGTCGTGCCGGCCCTCCAGCAGCTGCTCCGCGTAGGCCGACTTGCCCGAGCGGGAGCCGCCCAGCACCAGGACCCTGCTCATAGGACGAGCTCCAGCCGGGTGACCGTGCCGTTGTGCGGGGTGACCACCGGCATCTCCGCGGGGCCCAGCCCGGCGGCGACGGCCTGCGCGGCGCGGATCGTGTCGCCGTGGGTGACCAGCGCGACCACCTCCGCCGGCGGGTCCGCGGCCAGCCGGGCGAGGAGGGCGGCCACCCGGGCGTGCAGCTGGGCGAGGCTCTCCCCACCCTCGGCGGACCAGTGCACGTCGGTCCAGTCGACGACGTCCCACAGCTCGTGCGAGGGGCGGCCCTCCAGCACGCCGTAGCCCTGCTCGCGCAGCTCGGGGGTGGTGGTGACCGGGAGCCCGGTGGCCGCGGCGCAGTGCTCGGCGGTCTGCACCGCGCGCAGCAGGTCGCTGGAGAGCAGGGCCCCCGGGCCGGCGCCGGCGGCGGAGACTGCGGCCAGCTCGGCGGCGGCGGACGCCGCCTGCTGGTGGCCCAGCTCGGTGAGCGGCACGTGGGGCGTCTGGCCCTGCATCAGGCCCGCGGCGTTCCACTCGCTCTGGCCGTGCCGGACGAGGAGGAGAGTCAGGGGACCGGCCATCGTGGGGAGAGCCTAAGCGGAGGCCCGGCAGGGCATCCTGGCCGGCATGACCGCAGCGGAACCCGTCAACGTCACCGCCGCCCTCGCCAGCTTCGACGACGTCTACAGCCCGCGCATCGTCGCCCGGGTCAACGACTACGACGTCCGGATCGCGCACGCCCGCGGCGAGCACGTCTGGCACGTCCACGAGGACACCGACGAGTTCTTCCTCGTCCTCGACGGCCGCTTCGACGTCGCCGTCCGGCAGCCCGACGGCTCGGAGGTGACCGTGCAGCTGGAGCGCGGGGACACCTTCGTGGTGCCGTGCGGCACCGAGCACAAGCCGTCCTCGACCGGCGGGTCGATCCTGATGTTCGAGCCCACCGGCACGGTCACCACCGGGGACGACGACAGCGTCGCCGTCCCCGACCACGTCGACCGCACGGCGGGCCGCCCGCTCTGACCCGCCGCAGCAGGCGGCTCGTACCGTCGTCGCCGTGACGATCCCGCTGCGCCCCGGCGCCGGCCGCGCCGCCGCGCCCGCCGCCCGCCCGACCGGCCCCGATCCGCTGGCGCCGCTGCTCGAGCTGCCCGGCGTGTCCGCCGCCGCGGAGGGCGCGCGGGCCGCGGTCGACCGGCTGCTCGGTCACAAGGTGCTGCGGCGCGAGTCGGCCGGGGTGAGCGCCGAGTCGGCGCTGCGCGGTGCCCGGGCCTCGGCGGCGCTGGAGGGCGTCGACGTGCCGCTGCCCGCCGTCCGTACCGGGGAGGTGGACGACCCGGTTGTGCAGGGCTCGCTGCGGGTGTCGGTGGGGCTGGGGTCGATGGTCGAGACCTGGCAGCGTGCGCCCGGCCAGGTGCTCGCCCGGCTGCACGTGCTGGCCGCGGCCGACCTCGCCGACCCTGACCAGCTGGGGCGCCCGCACGGCGCGGCCGGTCCGCGGCTGGGCGGGCTCTTCTCGATCATCACCGGCGCGACCACGGTCCCGGCCGTGCTGGTGGCCGGGGTGGTGCACGGCGAGCTGGCCGCGCTGGTCCCCTTCGGTGTGCAGGACGGCGTGGTCGCCCGCGCCGCCGCGCGGCTGGTCGGCATCACGCGGGGGCTGGACCCCAAGGCGGTCTCCGTGCCGGAGGTGGGCTTCGCCGAGCTCGGCGCGGGTGCGTACGCCGCCGCGCTGGCGGGGTACCGCTCCGGCGGTCCGGACGGCGTCGCCGGCTGGCTGGTGCACTGCTGCCGGGCCACCGAGCTCGGCGCCATCGAGGGCCTGGCGATCTGCGAGAGCCTGCTCCGCGGCTGAGGGAGAAGCCCTCCCACCCCTCGCGCGCTCGGGCGGGGCCCTGGAGGAGCCCATGGCACTGCGGCGATCGCGCTCGGCGTCGAGACTGGGTAGATGCGCTTCCTCGAGGTCGACGGTCTGGGACAGGTCAGCCGGGTCGGACTGGGCACCTGGCAGTTCGGCTCCCGTGAATGGGGGTACGGCGACGAGTACGCCGGAGGAGCGGCGCGGGACATCGTCCGGCGGGCCCGGGAACTCGGCGTCACGCTGTTCGACACCGCCGAGGTCTACGGTTTCGGCCGCAGCGAGAGGATCCTGGCCGAGGCCCTCGGCGCCGACCGGGCCGAGGTGGTCGTCGCCAGCAAGGTCTTCCCGGTGGCGCCGTTCCCGGCGGTGGTGCGCAACCGAGCGGCCGGGAGCGCCCGCCGGCTGAGGCTCGAGCGGATCCCGCTCTACCAGGTGCACCAGGCCAACCCGCTGGTGCCGGACTCGGTGATCATGCCGGGCATGCGCGCTCTGCTCGACGAAGGTGTGATCGGTGCCGTCGGGGTGTCCAACTACTCCCTGGAGCGCTGGCAGGCCGCCGACCGCGCGCTGGGCAGCTCGGTGGTGAGCAACCAGGTCCAGTTCTCCCTGGCGCACGCCGGGCCGCTGGCCGACCTGGTGCCCTTCGCCGAACGCGAGAACCGGGTGGTCATCGCCTACAGCCCGCTCGCCCAGGGCCTGCTGGGCGGCCGGTACTCGGCGGACCACCGCCCCGGGGGCGTCCGGGCGATGAACCCGCTGTTCGGCACGGAGAACCTGCACCGGGCCGAGCCGCTCCTCCAGCTGCTCCGGGACGTCGCCGCCGCCCACCAGGCGAAGCCGGCCCAGGTGGCCCTGGCCTGGCTCCTCGGCCTGCCGCAGGTGGTGGTGATCCCGGGGGCGTCCAGCGTCGAGCAGCTCGAGTCCAACGTGGCGGCCGCCGAGCTGGAGCTGACCCCGGCGGAGCAGCAGGCGCTGACCGCCGCGGCGCAGGAGTTCCGGCCGGTCTCCACCGGCCGTACGGTCCTGGACCAGGTGCGCGCGAAGGTGACCGAGGTGCGCGCCCGCGTGGGCGGCTGAGTCCTCGGGGCGGGGCGGCGGCAGCGCCGGGGCCGGACCGGCCGGTTCAGGCGCCGCGGCGTCGGCCGCGGCCGTCCGGTGGGGTGACCACCGGCGGGGCCGCGTCCCCGGGGGAGAGGGCGCGCAGCGCCCGCCGGCGGGCGTACCACGCCAGCCCGGCCACGGCGGCGCCCACGGCGGCGCTGGTCACCACCGGCGTCCGACCGCCGAAACGCGACCGCAGCGTCACCGGGCGGGTGAACGTCAGCACCGGCCAGCCGCGCTCGGTGGCGGCCCGGCGCAGTCCCCGGTCGGGGTTGACGGCCGTGGGGTGGCCGACCGCCGCCAGCATCGGCAGGTCGGTCACCGAGTCGCTGTAGGCGAAGCAGTCGGCGAGGTCCCAGCCCTGCTCCGCGGCGATCTCCCGCATCGCGGCGGCCTTGTTCTCGCCGTAGGCGTAGAAGTCGATCTCGCCGGTGTACCGGCCGTCGACGGTCACCATCCGGGTGGCCACCACCCGGTCGACGCCGAGCATCTCGCCGATCGGGCCGACCATCTCCGCCCCGCTGCTGGAGACGATGACGATCTCCCGGCCCGCGGCCCGGTGCGCCTCGATCAGGTCGGCGGCCTCGGCGTAGATCAGCGGGTCGACGATCTCGTGCAGCGTCTCGCGGACGATGTCGTGCACCACCGCGACGTCCCACCCGGTGGTCATCGCGGTGATCTGGCGGCGCATCCGCTCCATCTGGTCGGCGTCGGCGCCGGCGAGGGAGAAGACGAACTGCGCGTAGGCGCCCTTGAGGACCGCCCGGCGGTTGATCAGCCCACCCTGGAAGAACGGTCGTCCGAAGGCCAGGGTGCTGGACTTCGCGATGACCGTCTTGTCCAGGTCGAAGAACGCCGCGGCGCCGGTCACGTCCTCCACGGTAGGGGGATCGGCAGCCCCGCCGTCCAGGCGCACCGCCGTCCACACCCCGAGGGGTCATCCACAGTTCGCCGGCACGACTTCCGGACCGGCTCCGGTACCGGTGCGCTGGCCCGGTGCCTGTTGCCCCGCGCCGCGCCGGCGCCCTCCCGTCCGACCGCCGCCCCGTCGTCGCCAGCACCGACGAGACGCTCCTCGACGACCTGCTGGGGGTGCTCGCCGCCGCCGGTGCCACCGCCGAGCTGACCACCGGCGGGCCCGCGCTGTGCCGAGCCGCCCGCGACGCCCCGTTCGTGCTCGTGGGAGCCGACCTGGTCGACAGCGCAGCGGTCCGCGCGCTGCCCCGGCGGCCGGGCCTGCTCGTCGTCACCGGCAGCGAGCCCGCGCCGGAGGTGTGGGCCGCGGCGGTGGAGCTGGGCGCCGAGCGGGTGGTGGTGCTGCCCCGCGACGAGGCGTGGCTGCTGGAACGGGCTGCGGCGGCGCTCCGCGCTCCCGCCCGGCCGGGCTGGCTGGCCGTCGTGGGCGGCGCCTGCGGTGGGGCCGGGGCGAGCACGCTGGCGACCGCCCTCGCGGTCGCCGCCCGGGCAGCCGCGGCCGACGAGGTGCTGCTGGTCGACGGCGACGGCTGGGCGGCGGGGCTGGACCTGCTGCTGGGCGCCGAGCGGTCACCCGGCCTGCGCTGGCCCGAGCTCTCCGGGCTCAGCGGCCGGGTGTCCGGGGCCGCCCTGGTGGCCGCGCTGCCCGAGGCGCACGGGGTGGCGGTGCTCTCCGCCTCCCGCGAGCACCCCGAGCCGGTCCCCGCCGACGCGCTCCTGGCCGTGGCCCGCGGATCGCGGGACAGCGGTCTGGCCGTCGTCGTCGACCTGCCCCCGCACGACGCGGCGGCCGAGCAGGTGCTGGTCGCCGCCGACCTCGCCGTGCTGGTGGTGCCGGCCCGGCTGCGGGCCGCGGCCGCCGCCCGGACCCTGCTGGAGTCGCCGGCCGGCGCCTGGTCCACGGCGCTGCTGGTGAGCCGGCCGGTGCCCGGCGGGCTGACCCGCGCGGAGGTGGCCGACGTGGCGGGGCGGCCGGTCTTCGCGGAGCTCGCCGCCGACCGGGCCGCCGTGGTGCGCAGCGAACGGGGTGAGCCGCCCTCGGTCACCGCCCGGGCCCCGCTGGGTCTGGTCAGCCGCCAGCTGCTCGGCCGGCTGCCCGGGCGGGCGGCATGACCGGGCAGCCGGCCGCCCCGCTCATCGACCGGGTCCGCTCCCGGCTGGCCGGCGTCCCCGGCACCGGCGTCCCAGGGGCCGCCACCGTCGCCGCCCTGGTCCGGGAGGAGACCGGCGGCCTGCTCGGTGACCGGGCGGTGCTGGACGCCGTCCGGCTGGCCACCGACGAGCTGGCCGGTGCCGGCGCGCTCGAACCGCTGCTGCGGCGCCCCGGGGTCACCGACGTGCTGGTCAACGGGCCGGACGAGGTGTGGATCGACTGCGGCAGCGGTCTGGAACGGGCCGACGTCCGGTTCCCGGACGAGGCGGCGGTGCGGCGGCTCGCGGTCCGGCTCGCGGCCTCGGCGGGGCGGCGGCTGGACGACGCCGCGCCCTGGGTCGACGCCGGGCTGCCCGACGGCACCCGGCTGCACGCGGTGCTGGCGCCGGTCGCCGCCGGGGGCACCTGCCTGTCGCTGCGGGTGCTGCGGCGGGCCGCGCTGACCTTCGGCGACCTGCACGCGCGCGGCGCCTTCCCCGGCGCGGCCGCCGACCTGCTGCGGGCGGCGGTGCGCCGCCGCCCGGCCTTCCTGGTCACCGGTGGCACCGGCACCGGCAAGACCACGGTCCTGTCCGCGCTGCTCGGTCTGGTCGACCGCACCGAGCGGGTGGTGCTGTGCGAGGACGCGCCCGAGCTCGCCCCCGCCCATCCGCACGTGGTGCGGCTGCTGACCCGGCCACCCAACGTCGAGGGCGCGGGCGCGGTCACCCTGCGGGACCTGGTCCGGCAGGCGCTGCGGATGCGCCCGGACCGGCTGGTGGTCGGCGAGGTGCGGGGCGGGGAGGTGGTCGACCTGCTGGCCGCGCTCAACACCGGGCACGACGGCGGCTGCGGCACGGTGCACGTCAACCGGACCGCCGACCTGCCCGCCCGGCTGGAGGCGCTCGGCAGCACGGCCGGCCTGGACCGCGCGGCGGTGCACAGCCAGACCGCGGCCGCGCTGGCGCTCGTCGTCCACCTGCGCCGCGGGCCGGGCGGGCGGTCGGTCGAGGAGCTGGGCGTCGTCCGGCGGCGGGGCGACCTGATCGAGGTGGTGCCGGGCTGGCGGGCCGACGGCGGGGAGTGCGCCGCCCGGACGGAGCTGGCCGGGCTGCTCGACTGCCGGGTGCCCGGATGAGCGCGCCGGCCCTGCTGTGCCTGGCGGCCGCGCTGCTCGCCTGGCCACCGGCGGCCGGTGCGGTGCGGCGACTCGCACCGGGGCCGCGTCCGCGGTGTCGGCTGCCCGACCCCGGCTCGGTGGCGCACCGGTGGGCCCTCCGGTCCGGGCCGGCGGTCGTGGCGGGCGCCGGCGGACTGCTGCTGTCCACGCCGGTGGTCGCGGTCCTCGCGGCGGTCTGCGCAACCGCCGGGGCGCGGGTGGTACGGAGCCGGGCCGGGGCGCGTGCCCAGGACCGGCGCACCCGGGCGCTGGCGGAGGCGCTGGGCGTGCTGGTCGCCGAGGTCCGGTCCGGACGGCCGCTGGCCGAGGCCGCCGGCGCCGCGGCGGCGGGCTGCCCGGACCCGGCCACGGCGCGGGTGCTGGAGCCGGTGCTCCGGCTCGGGGAACCGCCACCGGAACGGCCGGGTGACCCGCTCGGTCCGGCGCTGCTCCGGCTGGCGGCGGCCGTCCGGCTCAGCGGGCGCACCGGGTGCTCGCTCGCCGCCGTCATCGGCGCGGTGGAGGACGACCTGCGGGCGCGGCTGCGCACCGCGGCCGAGCTCCGCTCCGCGGTGGCCGGGCCGCGGGCGAGCGCCACCGTGCTGGCGGGCCTGCCGGTGTTCGGGCTGCTGATGGGCGCCGGCGTCGGAGCCGACCCGTGGCGCGTGCTGACCACGACCACGCCGGGCACCGTCCTGCTCGTGCTGGGCGTGGGGCTGGAGGTGGCCGGCCTGGCCTGGTCGGCCCGGCTGGTCGCCCGGGTCGTGCAGGGATGACCGGCGCCGCGCAGGCCGCGGTGGCGCTGGCCGCGGCGCTGCTGGTCTGGGTGCCGCCCGACGCCGCCCGTCGGGCCCGGATCCGGGCGGTGACCGGGCCGCCCGGTGAGGGCTCTGCTGCACCGGGACCCGGCGGCCGGCTGCGCCGGACGACCGGGTCCCGGGCAGGGGGTCCACCGGGCCCGGCGCGGCGACGGGTCGAGGCGGCGGCGGGTGCGCTGGCGGTCTTCGCGCTGCTCGGTGGCGGGCTCCCGGGCGCGGTCGGGGCGCTGGTCACCGGCGGAGCGCTGGACCGGGTGCTGCGCCGTACGGGGAACGCGCCGGAACGCGCCGGTGCCGCCCAGGTGCGCGCCGATCTGCCGGTGGCCTGTGACCTGCTGGCGGTCTGCCTGGCCGCGGGGACGCCGGTGGGGGAGGCGCTGGCCGCGGTCGCGGGCTCGGTGCCCGGACCGCTGGGCGACCGGCTGGCGCGGGTCGCGGCGCTGTACCGGCTGGGGGCGACGCCGCAGCGCGCCTGGGCCGGGGCCGGGCCGCCGGTCGATGCGCTGGCCCGGGCGGTGGTGCGCGCCGGGGAGTCCGGTTCATCGGTGGTGCCGGCCCTGCAGCGGCTGGCCGTCGACCTCCGCGGCGACGAGCGGGTGCGGGTCGACGCCGCCGTCCGGCGGGCGGGGGTCTGGGTGCTCGCCCCGCTCGGCCTGTGCTTCCTGCCCGCGTTCCTCTGCCTCGGCGTGGTGCCGCTGGTGCTGGGCATCGCCGCGGACGTCTTCCGCTGAGGCACCGCCGGCCCCTGCCCCGCGGGCCGGTGTCCACAGCGGGACCCGATCTCCACAGTCCCGGCGAGCGTCTGGGCGGGGGCCCGGCGGATGGGGAGGGTCGGGTCGTCGGGCCGAGAGCCGGCCCGCGGGAGGGAGCGAGATGACCGCGCGGGACGACGGGGGACGACGGGGCGGGCGGGTGGCGGCGGCGCTGAGCCGGCGCTGGGCGGCGGTGCGGCAGTCGGGGGAGGAGGGGATGAGCACCGCCGAGTACGCGGTCGGCACCGTGGCGGCCTGCGCGTTCGCCGCGGTGCTCTACCAGGTGGTCACCGGTGGGTCGGTGCTCGCCGCGCTCGGTCGCCTGGTCGAGTCCGCCCTGAGCACGCTGTCCTGAGGAGTCGCCGTGCGCCGCAGTTCCCGCCCGGGGCGGGAGGACGGGATGGTCACCGCCGAGACCGCGGTGGTGCTCCCCGTGCTGCTGTTCGTGCTGGCCGGTGCGGTCGCCGCGGTGGTCGTGGTCGCCGGTCAGCTGCGGTGCGTGGACGCCGCCCGGGAGGGGGCCCGGGCGGCGGCGCGCGGGGAGCCGGCAGCCGTGGTGCAGCGGGTCGCGGGTGCCGCCGCGCCCGACGGCGCCGCGGTCGGCCAGGGCGGCAGCGGTGACACGGTGACGGTCACGGTCGCCGCGGTGGTCGCCCCGCTGGGCCCGGTGCCCTGGCGGGTCACCGTGACCGCGACGGCCACCGCCGTGCTCGAACCCGCTGCCGGCGGAGGCGGGCCGTGAGCCGGCGGCCGGGCGGCGAGGGGGAGCGGGGCTCGGCCACGGTGTGGGTGGTGGCGCTCGCCGGGCTGCTGGCCGCGCTGGGCGTGGCCGCCGTGCTCGTCGGCGCAGCGGTCGTCGCCCGCCACCGGGCCACGGGGGCGGCGGGCCTCGCGGCGCTGGCCGCCGCCGGCGCCGCGGTGCAGGGCGACCCGGCGGCGTGCACCGTGGCCGGCGGGGTGGCGGCCGCGAACGGTGCCGCGGTGACCTCGTGCGCGGTCGGTGCCGGGGCGGTGGTGGAGGTGCACGTCCGGGTGCCGGTGCGGCTCGGCCCGCTGGGTGTGGTCGATGCCCGGGGCCGGGCCCGCGCCGGCCCGGTGCCGGCCGAGGGCCCGGGACCCGGAGACACGGGATCAGGAGACGCGGGACCCGGAGACGCGGGATCAGGAGACGCGGGATCAGGAGACGCGGGATCAGAAGACGAGGTCGTCGGTGACCTCGCCGGCGCCGGCGCCGGGGACGCCGCGCCCGGCCTGCTGCGGTGGCAGCCCCATGGGTTCGACCGTCTCGGCGGACCGGGCCTCCTCGGCGGGCCGGGCCTCCTCGGCGGGCCGGGCCTCCCCGGCGGGCCGGGTGTCCTCGGTGGGCAGTTCGGGCGCGGCGGCCAGTTCGTCGAGCACCACGTCGAGCACCCGGACGGCGCCGCGCTTGTCCAGCGGGTCGTTGCCGTTGCCGCACTTGGGCGACTGCACGCAGGAGGGGCAGCCGGACTCGCACTCGCAGCTGGCCACGGTGGCCCGGGTGGCCTGCAGCCACTCCCGCAGCACCGCGTAGCCCCGCTCGGCGAAGCCGGCGCCGCCGGGGTGGCCGTCGTAGACGACGATCGTGGCGGCGCCGGTGTCCGGGTGCAGGGCGGTGGAGATGCCGCCGAGGTCCCAGCGGTCGCAGGTGGCCAGCAGGGGCAGGATGCCGATCGAGGCGTGCTCGGCGGCGTGCAGCGAGCCGGGCAGCGCGGCGTCGTCGACGTCGGCGCGGCCGATCGCCCGGTGGTCGAGGGTCAGCCAGACCGCGCGGGTGCGCAGCTGCCGGGGCGGCAGGTCCAGCGGGAACTCCGCCAGCACCTCCCCGGTGCCCAGCCGCCGGCGCTGGTAGGCCACCACCTGGTTGGTCACGTCGACCACGCCGGTGTGCGCGGTCACCGCGCCCAGCCGGCGGGTGCGCTCGATCGAGACGATCGACAGGTCCACGGTGTCCCGGGCGACCGTCGTCCACTCCGGGCTCTCGGCGTGCACCACCGCGCAGGCGTCCTCGTCGTCGAGCTCGTCGACCACGAAGGTCTCCCCGCGGTGCACGTACAGCGCGCCGGTGTGCACCGTGGCGTGCGAGGCATCCCCGTCGACGGTGCCCAGCAGCCGCCCGGTGTCCCGCTCGATGATCGACACCGGGGCCGCGCCGCTGCCCCGGATGTCGACGTCGGGCCGCCCCCGCCCGGCCCAGTACCAGCCGGTGGGGCGGGCCCGCAGCTGCCCGGCGGCCACGAGCTCGGCGATCTGCGCCTCGGCCACCGGCCCACCGAAGTCGGCGAGCTCCTCGGGGCGCAGCGGCAGCTCGGCGGCCGCGCAGCACAGCTGCGGGCCGAGCACGTACGGGTTGGCGGGGTCGGTGACGGTCGCCTCGACCGGCCGCCCGAACACCGCGCGCGGGTGGTGGGCGAGGTAGTGGTCCAGCGGGTCGTCGCGGGCGATGAAGACGACCAGCGACTCGCGCTGCGCCCGCCCGGCCCGGCCGGCCTGCTGCCACATCGACGCCAGCGTCCCGGGGTAGCCGGCCAGCACGACGGCGTCCAGGCCGGCGATGTCGATGCCCAGCTCCAGCGCGTTGGTGGTCGCCACCCCCAGCAGCTCGCCGGTGGAGAGCGCGCGCTCCAGCTCCCGTCGCTCCTCGGGCAGGTAGCCGCCGCGGTAGGAGTCCACCTTCGCGGCCAGGTCCGACCGGCCCCGCGAGCGCAGGATCGCCCGGGCCTGCTCGGCCACCGTCTCCGCGCCGCGCCGGGAGCGGACGAACGCCAGCGTCCGGGCGTCCCGCTGCACCAGGTCGGCGAGCAGGCCCGCGGCGTCCGCGGCGGCCGACCGGCGCAGCGGGGCGCCGTGCTCGCCGGTCCGCTCGGTCAGCGGCGGCTCCCACAGGGCGAAGGTGGCGCCCGGCCGCGGGGAGCCGTCCTCGGTCACCGCGGTCACCTCGGCGCCGACCAGCCGGGTGGCGGCCGCGGCGGGGTCGGCGACGGTGGCCGAGGCCAGCACGAACACCGGCTCGGCGCCGTAGCGGCGGCAGACCCGGCGCAGGCGGCGCAGCACGTGCCCGACGTGCGACCCGAAGACGCCGCGGTAGGCGTGGCACTCGTCGATGACGACGTAGGCGACCCGGCGCAGCGTGCTGGACCACTTCTGGTGCGCGGGCAGGATCCCGCGGTGCAGCATGTCGGGGTTGGTGACGATCCACCGCGAGTGGCGTCGCACCCACTCCCGCTCCTCGCCGGGGGTGTCGCCGTCGTAGGCGGCCGGCCGCACCGACGGGCCGGCCAGCGCCGCGACCGAGGCCAGCTGGTCACGGGCCAGCGCCTTGGTCGGGGCCAGGTAGAGCACGCAGGCCCGGTCGTCCTCGGCGAGCGCGGTCAGCGCCGGGAGCTGGTATGCCAGCGACTTGCCCGAGGCGGTCCCGGTCGCGACGACGACGTGCGCACCGCTCCGGGCCAGCTCCGCGGCGGCCACCTGGTGGCTGAAGGGGGCGACCACCCCGCGGGCGGCCAGCCGGTCGCGCAGCTCCGCGTCCACCCAGTCCGGCCACGCCGACACCCGGCTGGGGCGGGCGGGCAGCCGGTGCACGTGGGTGACCGGGTCCTCGTCGTCCGCGGTGCCGGCCAGCAGCGACTCCAGCAGCTCGTCACCGGGCAGCGCCGCTGGCTCGGCGCCGGCGTCCGCGCGGGGCGGGGCGGGGCGGAGCGACGTCACGCCTCCCACTGTCACACCGGAGTGCAACCCATCCGGCCGCGACCAGGACGAACAGCAGGGAGTTGTGCCCCAGATCACAGAAGCTCTGGTGGAACCGCCCGGGCTGCGGCACAGTGCGTGCCACGCCGGGACCCTCCCCGAGCGCGAGCCCGGGGGTGGCCGGCCGGTGCGCGCCCACCTCGCCGCGGAGGCCCCGATGCCCGACGCCGACCTGTCCGGAGGAGACCTCGCCCTGGTGGCGGTCGTGCTCCTCGTCTCCCTCGCCGCGCTCGGCTTCGCCGCCTGGCTGGTCCGCGCGGTGCTCGCCGCCGACCAGGGCACGGCGTCGATGCAGGAGATCGCGGCGGCGATCCAGGAGGGCGCCGGGGCGTTCCTGCGCCGCCAGTTCCGCACTCTGGCGGTCTTCGCCGTCATCGTCTTCCTGCTGCTGCTCCTGCTGCCGGTCACCGACGGCGGGCTGGGCACCCGGGTGGGCCGGGCGGTGTTCTTCCTCGTCGGGGCCGCCTTCTCCGCCAGCGTCGGCTTCATTGGCATGACCCTGGCCACCCGCGGCAACGTCCGGGTGGCGGCGGCCGCGGCCGCCGGCGGGCACCGCCCCGCCTTCCGGATCGCGTACCGCACCGGTGGCGTCTGCGGGATGATCACCGTCGGTCTCGGCCTCTTCGGCGCCGCGCTGGCGCTGCTGCTGTTCCAGGAGACCGCCCCCGTGGTGCTCGAGGGCTTCGGCTTCGGCGGGGCGCTGCTGGCCATGTTCATGCGGGTCGGCGGCGGCATCTTCACCAAGGCCGCCGACGTCGGGGCGGACCTGGTCGGCAAGGTGGAGGCCGGCATCCCCGAGGACGACCCGCGCAACGCCGCCACCATCGCCGACAACGTGGGCGACAACGTGGGCGACTGCGCGGGGATGGCCGCCGACCTCTTCGAGTCCTACGCGGTCACCCTGGTCGCGGCGCTCATCCTCGGCCAGGTCTTCCTCGGCCCGGTCGGCATGGTCTTCCCCCTGGTGGTCGCGGCCGTCGGGGTGATCGCCTCGATGGTGGGCATCCTGGCCAGCAACCCCCGCGGCGGCGACCGGTCCTGGATGACGCCGGTCAACCGGGGCTTCTTCGTCTCCGCGGCCGTCTCGCTGGCGCTGGTCGCGGTCGCCTCGTTCACCGTGCTGCCGACGCTGTCGGGCGGGCTGGACGTGCCGGTCAGCCCGCAGGTGCTCGGGTTCCTGTCGGTGCTGATCGGGATCGTGCTGGCCGCGGCGATCCAGCAGCTCACCGGGTACTTCACCGAGACCTCCCGACGCCCGGTGCGCGACGTGGGCCGCAGCTCGCTGACCGGCCCGGCCACCGTGGTCCTCTCCGGCATCTCGCTCGGCCTGGAGTCGGCGGTCTACGCGGCGCTGCTGATCGGCGGGGCGGTCTACGGGGCGTTCCTCATCGGCGGGGCGGCTGCCCTCTACGCCGTCGCGCTGGCCGGCTGCGGCCTGCTCACCACCGCCGGCGTCATCGTCTCGATGGACACCTTCGGGCCGGTCAGCGACAACGCGCAGGGCATCGCGGAGATGTCCGGGGACGTCGACGAGGCCGGCGCCCAGGTGCTCACCGACCTCGACGCGGTCGGCAACACCACCAAGGCGATCACCAAGGGCATCGCGATCGCCACCGCGGTGCTGGCCGCCACGGCGCTGTTCGGCTCGTACAACGCGAGCATCGGCGACGCGCTGGACGACGCCGGGGAGGCCCTGGGGGACGCCTTCACCCTGGTCTCCCCGAACAACGTCGTCGGCGCGGTCATCGGCGCCGCCGTCGTCTTCCTCTTCTCCGGGCTGGCGATCAGCGCCGTCTCCCGGGCGGCCGGGCGGGTGGTGTTCGAGGTGCGCGAGCAGTTCCGCACCCACCCGGGGATCATGGCCGGCACCGAGCGCCCCGACTACGGCCGCGTGGTCGACATCTGCACCCGCGACTCGCTGCGCGAGCTGACCACCCCGGGGCTCCTCGCGGTGCTCGCGCCGGTCGCCGTCGGCTTCGGGCTCGGGTTCGGCCCACTGGCCGCCTACCTGGTCGGGGCGATCGCCACCGGCACGCTGATGGCGGTCTTCCTCGCCAACTCCGGCGGCGCGTGGGACAACGCCAAGAAGATGGTCGAGGACGGCGCGCACGGCGGGAAGGGCAGCGAGGCGCACGCCGCCACCGTCATCGGCGACACCGTGGGTGACCCGTTCAAGGACACCGCCGGGCCGGCGATCAACCCGCTGATCAAGGTGATGAACCTGGTGGCCCTGCTCATCGCCCCGGCGGTCGTCGGGCTCTCGGTGGGCGACGACCAGAACGACACGGTGCGGGTGCTGATCGCGCTCGGCGCCACGCTGGTCATCGTCGCGGCGGTGGTGGTCAGCAAGCGCCGCTCCGTCGTCGTCGGTGGGGACACCGACACCGCGGCTGCCACGCTGAGCGCCAGCGCTCCCTGATCCGCCCGCCGGTGTGGACGACGCCCGCGGCTGTGGACGACGGCGCACACGGCACCCGGACCGCCGCCCAGCATCGTCTCGCCGGTCCCACCCGGGGGCCGCGCGAGAGCGGGGGAGGGTGCGGTGTCCGGACTCGTCTCCGTCCAGCTGGAGGCGCTCGGGCAGCTGCAGGTCGAGCTGGCCGGGCTGGGGGTGGAGCTCACGGACGACGCCGGGCTGACCGGCGCCACCGGACGCTCGCTGGCCACCGCGCTGCCCGGGCCGGTCGGGGAGACGGCGGCCGACGCCGGCGTCCGGTGCGCGGAGCTGGCCGGTGCCCTCGCCGACCGGACGGCGGTGGTCGCCGCGGTGCTCGACGCCGCGCTGACCGCCTACCGGGCCGCCGACGCCGGGCTGGCCGCCCAGCTGGCGGCGCTCTCCACCCCGCTCGACCCGCCCGGCGGGCCGCTGGTGCCCCGGTGAGCGCCCCCGTGCTGGAGCAGATGGCCGGCTGGGACCTGCCCCAGCTGCGCGGCTGCGTCGGCACCCTGGCGCTGGTCGCCGACCGGCTGACGCCCTGGCGGGTGCGGCTGGACGCCCTCGGCCGGCAGCTGGCCGCGGCCGAGTGCTGGCCGGGCGATGCCGGGACGGCGGCCGCGGGTGCGCTGCTCGAGCTGTCCGGCGTGGCCACCGGCGTGGGCCGCCGCGTCGACGACGCCCTCGCCGCGCTGCACCGGCTGGTCGGCGCCGCCACGGAGGCCGCCGAGCACGCCGCCCGCGCGCTGGCCGTCGCCGGCTGGGCCGGGCTGCTGCTCGACGACGACGGCCGGGTCACCGGGCTGCCTCCGCAGCCGCACCCGTTGATGGCCCCGGACCAGGCGGCGGAGGTCGCCGCCCGCCGGTCCACCGCAGAGCACGCCGCCGCGCTCGCCGCCGGCCTGGCCGGAGAGGCGCGGGCAGCGGGCGACCGGGCGCTGGCCGCCGCCGTCGACGCCGGCGAGGCGCTGACCGACCTGGCGCCCGGCCCGGCGGTGGTCACCTTCGCCGACCTCCTGCCGCGGCTGGCTCCGCAGGGCCCGGTCGTCGCCCCGGCGCCGCCCGGGGCCGACCCGGTGGCCGCCGCCGCGTGGTGGACCGGGTTGAGCGCGCCCCAGCAGCTGGCCGCCATCGCGACCCGTCCCGACGCCGTCGGCGCGCTCGACGGGCTGCCGGGGTGGGCCCGCGACCGGGCGAACCGGCTCCGGCTGCAGGCGGCGCTGGCCGACCTGCCGCCCGGTGCGGCCCGGGAGGCCGCCACCGCGGTCGCCGCCCAGCTGGCTGCCGGGGACGGCGGCCCCCTGTCGCTGCAGCTGCTGGTCTTCGACCCCGGGCAGGGGCTGGCGGCGCTGTCGGTCGGTGACCTCGACACCGCACAGGCGGTCGCCGTCCTCGTGCCCGGCATCCTCACCACGGTCGCCGACGACCTCCCTGGACTGGCCGGCGCCGCCGCGGACGTGGTGTCCGCCGCGACCGCGGCCGCGCCCGGGCTGACCGTCGCGGCGGTGGCCTGGCTGGGGTACCGCACCCCCGGGCTGCTCGGCGCCCTGCAGCCGGTCACCGCCGCGCGGGCCGGGCGGGTGCTGGACCGGACGCTGGACGGGCTCGCCGCGGCCCGGGGCGGCCCGGGGGCATCACCGGCGGCCCGCACCACGGTCGTGGCCCACAGTTACGGCACGCTGGTCACCGGGCAGGCCGCGCGGGCGCCCGGCCGGCTCGCTGCCGACGCCGTCGTCCTGCTCGGCAGCCCCGGCACCGGCGGCCGGGCGTCCCGGCTGGAGGCCGAGGAGGTCTACGGCGCGTGGACGCCGGTCGACCCGGTCAGCATCAGCGGGTACTACGGCCCGAGCCCGGCCGACCTGGGCTACGGCGACGTCCCGCTGCCCACCGACCCCGGCCAGGGCCACACCGAGTACTACGACCGCGACCGGCCGACGCTGGCCGCCGTCGGCGCGGTCGTGGCCGGCGCCGGCCCGGTCAGGTGACCGTCCTGCCGCCCGGCGGAAGGGGGTCGGGAGCCCGGGAACCGCAGCGCGCGCCGACCGTTGACCGGGCGACGGCGCGCCCGGATCGGCTCGCCGCCCGGCCTGGTGTCCGGGCGGTGGCCTACCGTGGCGCCTGCCGAACGGGTGCAGCTCCGCCTGCCCCGTGTGCGCCGGGCCGAGCCCGGCGCCTGCACCAGCACCCTGACAGGAGTCCCGTGCCGCCCTCCAAGACCACGAAGTCCGCCACCAGCACCGGTGCCCGTGCGCCGCGCAAGCGCGCCGCCGCCGCCGGGTCCCGGCCGCTGGTCATCGTGGAGTCGCCCACCAAGGCGAACAAGATCGCCGGGTACCTGGGCAGCGACTACGTCGTGGAGGCCAGCGTCGGGCACATCCGTGACCTGCCCCGCAACGCCGCCGACGTGCCGGCGGCGCACAAGGGTGAGTCCTGGGCGCGCCTCGGCGTCGACGTCGACCACGGCTTCGAGCCGCTGTACGTGGTCAGCCCCGACCGCAAGCAGCAGGTCACCCGCCTGAAGCAGCTGGTCAAGGAAGCCAGCGAGATCTACCTCGCCACCGATGAGGACCGCGAGGGCGAGGCGATCGCCTGGCACCTGATCGACACCCTCAAGCCGTCGGTCCCGGTGCGTCGGATGGTCTTCCACGAGATCACCCCGGAGGCGATCGCCCGGGCGGTGGCCAACCCCCGCGAGCTGGACACCGCGCTGGTCGACGCGCAGGAGACCCGCCGGATCCTCGACCGGCTCTACGGCTACGAGGTCTCCCCGGTGCTGTGGAAGAAGGTGCTGCCCAAGCTCTCGGCCGGCCGCGTGCAGTCGGTCGCCACCCGCATCGTGGTCGAGCGCGAGCGGGAGCGGATGGCCTTCACCTCCGCCGACTACTGGTCGCTGGAAGGCACCTTCGCGGTGCCCCGCGCCGCCGGCGCGGACGAGGGGGAGCCGACCACCCTGCGGGCGCGGCTGGTCAGCGTCGACGACAGCCGGGTCGCCACCGGGCGCGACTTCGACGCCGCCACCGGCCGGGTCACCGGCGACGTGGTGCACCTGGACGAGGCCGGTGCGCGTGGCCTGGCCGCGCGGCTCGAGGGCCGCCAGGTCGCCGTCAGCCGGGTCGACGAGAAGCCCTACCGCCGTCGCCCCTACGCGCCGTTCACCACCTCGACGCTGCAGATGGAGGCCGGCCGGAAGCTGGGCTGGTCGTCCGCGCAGGTCATGCGGGTCGCCCAGCGGCTCTACGAGAACGGCCACATCACCTACATGCGGACCGACTCGACCAACCTGTCCGACGAGGCGATCAACGCCGCCCGCCGGCAGGCGCGGGAGCTGTACGGCGACGCGTTCGTCCCCGCCGAGGCCCGCCGCTACAAGGGCAAGGCCAAGGGTGCCCAGGAGGCGCACGAGGCGATCCGCCCCGCCGGTGACTCCTTCCGCACCCCGGGCCAGCTCGCCGGGCAGCTGGGCCGGGACGAGTTCCGGCTCTACGAGCTGATCTGGCAGCGCACCGTCGCCTCGCAGATGGCCGACGCCGTCGGGCAGACGGTGAGCATCCGGCTGGCCGGCCGCTCCACCACCGACGAGGCCGTCGAGTTCACTGCGTCCGGACGCACGATCACGTTCCCGGGCTTCATGCGCGCCTACGTCGAGTCCCGTGACGAGGGGGCGGCGGCCGGGGGCGACGACGACCACGGCAGCGACGACGCCGAGCGCCGGCTGCCCCGCGTGGAGCGCGGGCAGCAGCTGGACACCACGGCGCTGGACCCGAAGGGCCACACCACCTCGCCGCCGGCCCGGTACACCGAGCCGAGCCTGGTGGCCCGGCTGGAGGAGCTGGGCATCGGCCGGCCCTCGACCTACGCCTCGATCATGCAGACGATCCAGGACCGCGGGTACGTGTGGAAGAAGGGCTCTGCGCTGGTGCCCTCCTTCATCGCCTTCGCGGTGGTCAACCTGCTCGAGCAGCACTTCTCCCAGCTGGTCGACTACGACTTCACCGCCTCGCTGGAGAACGAGTTGGACGAGATCGCCCAGGGCGACCTGGGCCGGGTCGACTGGCTCACCGAGTTCTACTTCGGCGGAGAGGGCCGGCACGCGGGGGCGATCGCCCGGTCCGGTGGCCTCAAGCAGGTCATCGGGCAGCGGCTGGAGGAGATCGACGCCCGCGGCGTCAACTCCATCCCGCTGCGCGCGGTGGCGCCCAACGGCGACCCGGTGGTCGTGCGGGTCGGTCGGTACGGGCCGTACCTGCAGGCCGGTGGCGAGGACGGCGCCCGGGTGAGCATCCCGGAGGACATCGCCCCCGACGAGCTGACCAGCGAGAAGGTCGCCGAGCTGCTCGACGCCCCCAGCTCCGACCGCGAGCTGGGCACCGACCCGGAGTCCGGCTTCCCGGTGGCGGTGAAGGCCGGCCGCTACGGGCCCTACGTCACCACCCTGGTGCCCGAGGGCAGCAAGGAGCAGCCGCGCACCGCGAGCCTGTTCAAGTCGATGTCCCCGGAGACGGTGACCCTGGAGCAGGCGCTGCAGCTGCTGACCCTCCCGCGGACGGTCGGCACGGACGCCGACGGCCAGGAGATCCAGGCGCTCAACGGCCGCTACGGGCCCTACCTCAAGAAGGGCACCGACTCCCGCTCGCTGGAGAGCGAGGACGCGCTCTTCACCATCACCCTCGACGAGGCGCTGGCGATCTTCGCCCAGCCCAAGCAGCGCGGCCGGGCGGCGGCGAAGGCCCCGCTGAAGGAGCTGGGCCCGGACCCGGTCAGCCAGGGGCAGGTCACCGTGCGGGAAGGCCGCTTCGGGCCCTACGTCACCGACGGCGAGGTCAACGCCAGTCTGCGCAAGGGCGACGACGTCGAGACGATCACGCTGGAGCGGGCCGCCGAGCTGCTCGCCGACCGCCGCGAGCGGGCGCCGGTGAAGAAGAAGGCGGCGAAGAAGACGGCGGCCAAGAAGGCGCCGGCGAAGAAGGCCACCGCGAAGAAGGCCGCCGCGAAGAAGACGACGACGAAGAAGGCCGCTCCGGCAGCCGCCGACGTCGCCGAGCCGGTTCCCGCGAACAGCTGAGGCAGGGCAGCGCGGTGGAGGGGTGGGACCAGCGCCGGACGTCGTTCGGCGCGGTCGCCGCCGCGTACGCCGCGCTGCGCCCGTCCTACCCGGCCGACGCGGTCGCCTTCCTGCTCGGGCCCCGGCCGCTGCGGGTGCTCGACCTGGGCGCCGGCACCGGGCTGCTCACCGACGTGCTGCTCGCGGCCGGGCACGAGGTCGTCGCCGTCGACCCGACGCCGGGCATGCTCGACCAGCTGCGCGCCCGGTTGCCGCAGGTCGAGGCCGCCGTCGGCGGGGCGGAGGCGATCCCGCTGCCCGACGGTGGTGTCGACGCGGTCGTGGCCGGGCAGGCCGCGCACTGGTTCGACGTCGCTCCTGCGGCCGCCGAACTCCGCCGGGTGCTGCGTCCGGGCGGCGTCGTCGGGCTGGTCTGGAACACCCGGGACGCGCGGGTGCCCTGGGTGCGCGCCCTCGGCGAGCTGCTGGCCGCCGAGGCTCGCGACCACGAGGCCGACCAGACGGTCGTGGCCCGGTTCGCCGCCGAGCTCCCCGCCGAGGTCGCGACCGCCGACTCCGGGATCGTCCAGGAGGTCACCGCCGAGCAGGTGGTGGCCGGGATCGGCACCCGCAGCTACGTGGCCACCATGGAGGCACCGCGCCGGGCGGCGTTCCTCGGCCGGGTGCGGGAGCTGCTCGCCGAGCACCCCGACACGCGCGGCCGTGCCGTCCTCCAGCTCCCGTACACCACCCGGGCGCACCGGCTGACCCTGCGCTGAGGGGGCGGAACCCACCGTCCGGGTCCGGAACCGGGCCGTGCCGTCGTCGTCGACCGGTACGGTGACCCCGCCGCCCGTGGCGCGACCGCCACCCGTTCCTCTCACCCCCGGGGGTCCCGATCAGCTCCGACCCGGACGGGCCGTCCTCGCACGGGCCGTCAGCAGACAACCGGCCGGGTGCCGGTCCCGCAGCCGTACCCGGGGCCGGGTCCGGTGGGGTGGTCGACAACGCCCGGGACGCCGACGAGCCGGGCGCGGTGCCCGCCGACGGTCTCGCCGCGGCCGGCACGCCGACGCCCGACGGCGCCGGGGTCCCGCTGGCCGGGCTGCCCGAGCGTCCCTGGCGGGCCGAGCACGAACGGTCCGGCGCGGAGCCCGGTGCGGACACCGAGGGCACCGCTCAGGACGTGGCCGGGGGCGACGAACCGGGCGGCGTCGGCATCGGGGCCCGGATCCGCGCCGTCCTGCGGGTGCGGGACTTCCGCAAGCTGTGGCTGTCCACCGCGCTGTCCAGCTTCGGCGACTGGCTGGGCCTGCTCGCGATCTCCTCGACCGCCTACTCGCTCCTCGACGGGTACGCGGCCAACTTCGCGGTCGGTGGCGTCCTCGCCTTCCGCCTGCTGCCCGCCATCGTGCTCGGCCCGCTGGCCGGGGCCTTCGCCGACCGGTTCGACCGGCGCAAGACGATGGTCGTCTCCGACATCCTGCGCTTCGGGCTCTTCGCCTCGATCCCGCTGGTCGGAGACCTGCTGTGGCTGTTCATCGCCCAGTTCCTGATCGAGGCGATCAGCCTGTTCTGGATCCCGGCGAAGGACGCCGCGGTCCCGAACATGGTCCGGAAGGACCAGCTGGAGGCGGCCAACCAGCTGTCGCTGGTCACCACCTACGGCCTCACCCCGGTGCTGGCCGGCGTGGTGATGGCGGTGTTGACCGCCGCGGGTGGACTGAGCGAGCTCATCCCCGGGGTGGACGAAGCCGACCTGGCCCTCTACCTCAACGCGCTGACCTTCCTGGTCGCCGCGATCGTCATCTGGAACCTCCCCTCGATCAGCGGCCGCCGGGCCGAGGGCACCAAGGTCACCGGCGACAGCTTCCTCAGGTCGCTGAAGGAGGGCTTCTCCTTCGCCGGGCACACCCCGCTGGTCCGGGGGCTGGTCGTCGGCATCACCGGGGCCTTCGTCGCCGCCGGTGTGGTCATCGCCACCGCACAGGCGTTCGTCATGTCGATGGGCGGCGGGACCGCCGCCTACGGGCTGCTGTTCGGTGCCGTCTTCGTCGGGCTGGGGCTGGGCATCGCCGTTGGTCCCAGGGTGGCCCGCGACCTGCCCCGGGAACGGCTGTTCGGGATCACGATCGTCGGCGCCGGCGTCGCGGTCGCGCTGCTGGCCTGGACCTTCACGCTGTGGCTCGCGCTGATCCTGGTCGTGCTGATGGGCTTCTTCGCCGGCATCGCCTACCTGGCCGGCTTCACCCTGCTGGGCACCGAGGTCGAGGACGAGATCCGCGGGCGCACCTTCGCGCTGGTGCAGTCCCTGGTCCGTGCCGCGCTCATCCTGTCCCTGGCCGTCGCACCGTTCGGTGTCGGGCTGATCGCCCGCCAGACCGTCGACCTGGGTCCGGTGGCGCTGACGGTCACCGGCGAGCGGCTGATGCTCCTCGTCGCCGGCCTGCTCGCCGTCGGCGTCGGCCTGGTGGCCTACCGGCAGATGGACGACGGCCGCCCGATGCCGCTGATCGCCGACGTGGTCACCGCGCTGCGCCGGGACACCACGGCCCGCCGCCGGCTGGCCGGGGGCGGGGTGCTCATCGCCTTCGAGGGCGGGGAGGGCGCCGGCAAGTCGACCCAGGTGCGCCGGCTCCACGAGTGGCTGACCGAGGAGGGGCTGGGCGCCCGGACGACGATCGAGCCGGGGGGCACGCCGTCCGGCGGGCGGATCCGGTCGATCCTGCTCGACCCGGCCAGCTCCGGGCTCTCCCCGCGCGCGGAGGCGCTGCTCTACGCCGCCGACCGGGCGCAGCACGTCAACGACGTCCTCCGGCCCGCGCTCGACGCCGGCGAGGTCGTCATCACCGACCGGTTCGTCGACAGCTCGCTGGCCTACCAGGGCGCGGGCCGCACGATCCCGATGGACGACGTCCGCTCGATCTCCCGCTGGGCCACCCAGGGCCTGCAGCCGGACCTCACGGTGCTGCTGGACCTCCCCCCGGAGATCGGCCTCGCCCGTGCCCGTGGGCGGGCCGCCGCCGACCGGATGGAGTCGGAGTCGCTGGACTTCCACCAGCGGGTCCGCCAGACCTTCCTCGCCCTGGCCGAGGCCGAGCCGGACCGCTATCTGGTGCTCGACGCCCGGCAGTCGCCCGACGAGCTGGCCGCCGCGATCCGCCGGCGGATCAGCGTGCTCCTGGAAGGGCTGCCCCTCCAGCAGCCGGTCAAGCTGCCGACGCCGCGGGGTCGCCGGGGGAGCGAGCACGGCGTGCAGACCGGCGCCACCCCCCAGTTGCACCCCTGACCGAGCCCGCCGCCCTCACCACTCACGAGCTCGCGGCGAGCCTGCGGAGGGGGCCGAAAGCCGAGTGCGGGAGGATGGGTACGTGAGCGCTACCGGGGTGTGGGCCGACGTCGTCGGTCAGCCCGCGGTCGTCGCCGAGCTGCAGGCCGCCGTCGCCACGCCGACGGCGATGACGCACGCCTGGCTGTTCACCGGCCCGCCCGGCTCGGGGCGCTCGGTGGCCGCCCGCGCGTTCGCCGCCGCCCTCCAGTGCCCCGCCGGCGGTGACGGAACGTGCCACGAGTGCCGCACGGTGCTGGCCGGCAGTCACGCCGACGTCCACCGGGTCGTGCCCGAGGGCCTGTCCATCGGGGTCGCCGAGGTGCGGCAGATCGTCCGCACCGCCGGGCGCGCTCCGTCCGGGGGCCGGTGGCAGGTGGTCGTCGTCGAGGACGCCGACCGGATGACCGAGCAGGCGTCCAACACGGTGCTGAAGATGCTCGAGGAGCCGCCGCCGCGCACGGTCTTCCTGCTGTGCGCGCCCTCGCTGCACCCCGACGACGTGCCGGTGACCATCCGATCGCGCTGCCGGGTGGTCGCGCTGCGCACCCCGAGGATCGACGCGGTCGCCGAGGTGCTCACCCGGCGCGACGGCATCGACCCGGCGCTGGCCGCCTGGGCGGCGGCGGCTGCCGGCGGGCACGTCGGCCGGGCCCGGCACCTGGCCCAGGACGAGTCGGCCCGGCTGGCGCGCAAGTCGGTCCTGGACATCCCGCTGTCGCTGGTCTCGCTGGCCGCCTGCCTCAACGCCGCCGACGACCTGGTGGCCGCGGCCAAGGACGAGTCCGACCGGACCACCGCCGAGGTCGACGCCGTGGAGACCGACGCGGTCAAGGCGAGCCTCGGCGTGGGCGCCCGTGGGCCGGGGGTGGCCGCGGCCAGCCGGGGCGCGGGTCAGCTCAAGGAGCTGGAGAAGCGGCAGAAGTCCCGCGCCACCCGGCTCGGCCGTGACTCGCTGGACCGCGCACTGGTCGACCTCGCCGCCCTCTACCGGGACGCGTTGGTGATCAGCTCGGCCGGGGGAGCGGCCGACCCGGGTGTGCCCCTGGCGCACCCGGACCGGCGCGCGGACGCGGTGGAGCTCGCCCGGCGGATCGGCGCCGACGGTGCGCTGCGGCGCATCGACGCGGTGCTGGCCGCCCGCACGGCGCTGGAGCAGAACGTCAAGCCGCAGATCGCGGTGGAGGCGCTGACCGTGGCGCTGCGGCTGCCGGCCTGAACCGCCGGGGGCTGCGCAGCACCGGCTCGCCGGTGCCGTAAGCTCTGCGACGCACGCCCGCCGCCTTAGCTCAGTCGGTAGAGCATCTCACTCGTAATGAGAAGGTCGTCGGTTCGATTCCGACAGGCGGCTCTCTGTTCCCCTCGGTCGGGCCCGGTTCCGGCCGACGCCGCTGCCGCGCTGTGACGCGGTCACGCGGAACTCACGACCAGACGCCGACGGCGGCGCACCCGGGTGGGTGCGCCGCCGTCGGCGTGCGTGCTCGGCGATCCGGCCGGAGCCGGCGTCAGGGGTGGACAGGGGGTCAGTGGCCGCCGGCCTCGAGGGCCCGCTTCCGCGAGGCCTCGATCTCGGCCTCGGCCTCGGCGCGCCCGACCCACTCGGCGCCTTCGACCGACTTGCCCGGCTCGAGGTCCTTGTAGGTCTCGAAGAAGTGCTGGATCTCCAGCCGGTCGAACTCCGAGACGTCGCCGATGTCCTGCAGGTGGGCCACCCGCGGGTCGGTCGCGGGCACGGTGAGGACCTTGTCGTCGCCACCCGCCTCGTCGGTCATCCGGAACATGCCGATCGCCCGGCAGGTGATGAGGCACCCGGGGAAGGTCGGCTCCTCCAGCAGGACGAGCGCGTCGAGCGGGTCACCGTCCAATCCGAGGGTCTCCTCGATGTACCCGTAGTCCGCCGGGTACCGCGTCGAGGTGAACAGCATCCGGTCCAGGCGGATGCGTCCGGTGGCGTGGTCCAGCTCGTACTTGTTCCGCTGGCCCTTGGGGATTTCTACCGTCACGTCGAACTGCACGCCGATAGTGTGGCGCACGAGCGTCCGCCGTGTGGGCGGAGGTCACTCCGGGGGGTGGGGGAGATCTCGTCGAGTCCGCAGGACGAGCCGTCGGACCAGCCGTCGGAGGCGGGTGACGGAGCGGCCCCGGAGGGGGCGCAGCCCTCGGGCGGGACGGCCTCCGCGACGGTGCCGGACGACACCGCGGGGGCACCGCCGGCGGAGGCCGACGGGCCCCGTGCGGACGCCGAGGCCACCGCGGCCGTCCCGGACACGCCCCCCTCGGGCACCGACGAGCCGGGCACCGACGAGCCGCCGGCGGACGTCGCACCCGAGCCCACCATCGCCGAGCAGGCGGCCGCCGCCGAGCGGGCGGTCGAGGACGCCGCCGCGGAACGCGTCGCCGCCGACCAGCTGGCCGCCGAGGCCGCCGAGGAGGCGGAGGCGCGACGGGCGGCAGCCGCGCAGGCCGCGGCCGATCTCGCCGAGGTCAAGCGCTGGATCGCCGAGCGCGCCGCCGCGGAGCAGGCCGCCGCCGAGGAGGCCGCGCAGCTCACCGCGGAGGACGAGGAGGCCGCTGCCGCCGCCAAGGCCGCCGCGGACCTCGCCGAGGTGCGCCGCTGGGCCGCGGAGAAGGCGGCCGCCGAGCAGGCCGCCGAGGAGCAGGCCGCCGCCGAGCAGGCGGCGTTCGAGCAGGCCGAGGCCGAGCGCGCGGCCGCGCTCCAGGCGGAGGCCGACCGGATGGCCGCCGAGCGGGCCGAGGTGGAGCAGGCGGTGCTCGCCGAGGCGGCCGCCCGACGCGCCGCGGAGCAGGAGGCGGCTGCCCGCGCCGCCGACGAGGCGGAGGCCCGCCGGACGGCGGAGCGTGAAGCCGACCGCCGGGCTGCCGAGCAGGCGGCGGCCGCACGCGCCGACGAGCAACGGGCCGAGGACGCACGGGCCGAGGACGCACGGGCCGAGGCGGCACGGGCCGAGGCGGCGCGGGCCGAGGCCGAGCGACCAGCAGCCGGCCCGCGGCCGGACCCCGGTCCCGCCGCGCCGGGCGCCACCCCGCTGGCGGCCCTGCCCGGGCAGCCGGCCACCGGCGCCCGACCCACTCCCGGACCCCGACCGACACCCGCCCCGCGCCCCGCTCCCGCGCCGAGGGCCGCCCCGGAGGCCGCCCCCGCCGGCGCAACGGCTGCCGCACCGCCCACCCGTCGCGACCGCCGGGCCGGTGCTCGCCGCCGGGGCAGGGCGTTGCTGGCCGCGCTGCTGGTCCTGGTCGTCGCCGCGGTGGCCGTCGTGCTCGTCCTCCGGTTCACCGGGAACCGCGGCAGCGAGCTCGCCGAGCAGGTGCCCGACGCCGTGCTCCCGGTGCTCACCGACCCCTCGCCGGTGCTGACCGAGCTGTCCGGCAGCGCCCCGCTGCCCGACCCCGCCGTGCTCAGCGGCGTGCTCACGCCGCTGCTGGCCGACCCGGCGCTGGGCAGCGGCCTCTCCGCGCAGGTGGTCGACGTCGCGACCGGCGGCGTCCTGTTCGACCTGGACGGCGCCGACCCGGGAACCCCCGCCTCCACCGCGAAGCTGCTCACCGCGCTGGCCGCACTCACCACCCTCGACCCGGTCGACACCCTGACCACGACCGTCGTCGCCGGCGCCACCCCCGGGGAGGTCGTGCTGGTGGGCGGTGGCGACCCCACCCTGTCGACCACCGAGCCGTCGCAGAACTACCCGGGCGCGGCCACCGTCGCCGAGCTGGCCGCCGAGGTCCGGCAGGCGCTGGGCGGCACCGCGGTCACCCGGGTGGTCGTCGACAACTCGCTGTTCACCGGCCCGCTCACCGCCCCCGGCTGGGGGGCCGGTGACGCGCCCTCCACGTACGCGGCGCCGGTCACCGCGACCGCCGTCGACGGCGCCCGGGTCGCCCCCGGCGGGCCGATGCGCAGCGGCGCCCCCGGCACCGACGCCGGCCGGGCGCTCGCCGCCGCGCTGGGCGTTCCGGAGGCACCGGTCGCGCTGGGGGAGGCGCCGGCCGGCGCCCGCACCCTCGGCAGCGTCGAGTCCGCGCCGGTGGTGCGGCTGGTGGAGCAGGCGCTCACCGAGTCGGACAACCTGCTGGCCGAGTCCCTGGCCCGGCACGTGGCGATCGGCCGGGGCCTCCCGGCCGACTTCGCCGGCGCCGCCCAGGCGGTCACGGACGCGGTCGCCGACGCCGGCCTGGACACCACGGGTGTCGCGCTCAGCGACGGCAGCGGGCTCTCCTCCCTCGACCGGGTGCCCGCGCAGCTGCTGACCCGGCTGCTGCGCGGGGTGGCCGACGGCAACATCCCCGGCAGCGGCGGCCTGCTCAGCGGCCTCCCGGTGGCCGGGTACGACGGCACCCTGGCCGAACGCCCCGGCGCCGGTCAGGCCGGGGCCGTCCGGGCCAAGACCGGCACCCTCAACGGCGTGCACGACCTGGCCGGGACGGTCCTCACCGACGACGGCCGGCTGCTGGCCTTCGCCGTGCTCGCCGACGGGGCGACGGGTGGCCTGGTCGCCGCCGAGGCGGCCCTGGACGAGGTCACCACCGCCCTGGCCGCCTGCGGCTGCCGGTGAGGCCCCCTGCCAGGTCCCGCCGCGAGCTCGCGAGCGGTGGGGAGCAGGGGGTCCTCCAGGCGTACGTTGACCGCATGAGCCGCTCCTCGTCCCTCGTCGACTGGGACCTCGCCGGCCGCACCGCCCGCCGCCTCACCTCCTCGGGTCCGGAGACCTCCCGGGAGGAGGCCGCCGACGTCGTCGCCGAGCTGCACCGCGCCGCCGCGACCGCCGTCGCGCACGTCGAGGGGCTGACCGGCCTGCACCCGGTGCCCGGCGGGCCCGAGCCGGTGGTCGCCGTCGTCGACCGGCCCGGCTGGGTCGACGCGAACACCGTCGGCATGGCCGCGCTGCTCGACCCGCTGACGGAGGGGCTGCGCGCCGCCCAGGGCGGCACCCCGCCCGGGCCGCTGGCCACCGCGATCGGGTCCCGCGCCACCGGCGTCCAGGCCGGGGGGGTGCTGGCGTTCCTCTGCACGCGGGTGCTCGGCCAGTACGAGGTGTTCGGCACCGGCGGCCGGCTGCTGCTGGTCGCGCCCAACATCGTCGAGACCGAGCGGCGCCTGGGCGTCGACCCGACCGACTTCCGGCTGTGGGTCTGCCTGCACGAGGTCACCCACCAGCTGCAGTTCACCGCCGTCCCGTGGCTGCGCCCCTACCTCGAGGAGCAGGTGCAGGCCTTCGCCTCGGCCACCGACCTCACGCCCGACGTGCTGCGCGAGCGGCTCACCGACCTGGTCCGCAGCCTCGGCGACGCGGTCCGCGGCGGCGCCGACGACGGCGCCCCGCAGGGCCTGATGGCGCTGGTCCGCGGCCCGGAGCAGCGGGCGGTACTGGACCGGGTGACCGCGGTGATGAGCCTGGTCGAGGGGCACGCCGAGTTCGTGATGGACGGCGTCGGACCGGACGTCGTCCCCTCCGTGCGCACGCTGCGCAAGCGGTTCGCCCAGCGCCGCAAGGGCCGGGGGCCCATCGACCGGGTGCTGCGCCGGCTGCTCGGGCTGGAGCAGAAGATGCAGCAGTACGCCGATGGCCGGGTCTTCGTGGCCGGCGTCGTGGAGCTGGCCGGGATGGACGGGTTCAACCAGGTGTGGGCCGGCCCGCAGAACCTGCCGCTGGTCGAGGAGCTCACCGACCCCGCCCGCTGGGTGGAGCGCGTGCTGGGCAGCCGCCCGGCCGTTCCCGCCTGAGGTGGCCGGGCCGCCACCGGCGGTCGCGGTCGTCCGGCACGCCGTCCGCGCCGGTCTCCGCCGCTCGGACCGGCCGGTGCTGGTCGCCTGCAGCGGGGGAGCGGACTCGGTGGCGCTGGCCTCGGCGCTGGCCTTCGAGGCGCGCCACGCCGGCGTCCGGGTCGGTGGCGTGACCGTCGACCACGGGCTGCAGCCCGGCTCGGCCGCCCGCGCCGACGCCACCGCGCACCTGCTGCGCGGGCTCGGCCTCGACCCGGTGCTGAGCGTGCGCGCCGAGGTGGGGGGCGGCGGTGGCCCGGAGGCCGCCGCCCGGGCCGGCCGCTACGCCGCCCTCGCCCGGGTGGCCGGCGAGCACGGGGCCCGGGTCGCGCTGGGCCACACCCTCGACGACCAGGCCGAGACGGTGCTGCTCGGGCTGGGCCGCGGGTCGGGCCCGCGCTCGGTGGCCGGCATGGTCGCCGAGCGGGTCGTGGACGGCGTCCCCTGGTGGCGGCCGTTCCTGGACGTCCGGCGGGCCACCGCCCGGCAGGCCTGCGCCGACCAGGGCCTGCCGGTGTGGGACGACCCGTGGAACAGCGATCCGGCCTACACCCGGGTGCGGCTGCGGACCGAGGTGCTGCCGCTGCTGGAGGAGGTGCTCGGCGGCGGGGTCGCGCCGGCGCTGGCGCGCACCGCCGGGCTCCTGCGGGAGGACCTGGAGGCCCTCGACGAGCTCGCCGGCGCCCGGCTCGCCGCGCTGCTCGTGGACGGCGGGCTGCCGGCCGGACCGGTGGCCGAGCTGCCCGACGCGCTCCGCCGGCGGGTGCTGCGCGGCTGGCTGCGGTCCGCCGGCGTTCCCGATCTGCAGGCGGTCCACCTGCGCGCGGTCGACGCCCTGCTCACCCGCTGGCGCGGTCAGGGCCGGGTGGACCTACCCGGTGGCGCGGGGGTGCTGCGCTCGTCTGGCAGGCTGGTGCTGCGCTCCGGCGCCGGGCACCCCGCCGTCCGGCGCCGCACCGCCACCCCCCGCGCAGCCGAACTCTCAGAGGAGCCCTGACCGTGAGCGAGCCGACCACCCCCGGAGCGCAGGGCACCGGGCAGTTGGGCCCCGACCACGGCTACGGCCCCGACATCGACCACGTGCTCCTGTCCGAGCAGCAGATCCAGGACAAGATCGAGGAGCTGGCCGCGACGATCGCCGCGGACTACGCCGGCCGGGAGGTGCTCCTGGTCGGGGTGCTCAAGGGCGCGGTGATGTTCATGTCCGACTTCGCCCGGGCGCTGCGGCTGCCCACCCAGATGGAGTTCATGGCCGTCTCCTCCTACGGCAGCGCCACCAGCTCCTCGGGTGTGGTGCGCATCCTCAAGGACCTCGACCGGGACATCAGCGACCGGCACGTGCTGGTGCTGGAGGACATCATCGACTCCGGGCTCACCCTGTCCTGGCTGCTGAAGAACCTGGGCGGCCGGCGGCCGGCGAGCCTCGAGGTGTGCACCCTGCTGCGCAAGCCCGACGCGGTGAAGGTCGACGTCCCGGTGAAGTACATCGGGTTCGACATCCCCAACGAGTTCGTCGTCGGCTACGGGCTCGACTACGCCGAGCGCTACCGCGACCTGCCCTACATCGGCACGCTCAAGCCCGAGGTCTACGAGTAGCAGAAGGACCCCGCTGCCCCCCGACGCCCGTACGCTCGCGGCGGGACCCGGCAGCGTGGCCGGGCTCGCGACGAGCGGGCGCACAGGTCCCGCGGTGTACCGTCGTGCCAACGACGTCGCCCCGCGGCGGGCTGCCGCCTCCGTCCGCGTGCGGCGTCCTTGCGACGATCAGGAGGGTCGACGGGCGGGCCGGGTACGTCCCGGGTGGCCCGGCATCGGTGTATGGAACGTAAGAAGATCTTCCGCTCGGTCTGGTTCTGGGTCCTCGTGGTCGTCGCGCTGGCCTTCATCGGCTCCAGCTTCTTCCGGGGCAACGACGGCTACGACGAGGTCTCGACGTCGACCGCGCTCGCCCAGATCGAGGCCGGGAACGTCACCTCCGCGACGATCAACACCACCGAGCAGACGGTCGACCTCGACCTCGAGAACCCGGTGGAGGGGAGCCAGCAGGTCAGCGCCTCCTACCCGGTGGCGCTCGAGGAGGACCTCGTCGGCCTGCTGCGCGACGCCGACGACGAGTTCGACACCACCGTCACCCAGACCAGCCTGCTCACCAGCCTGCTGGTCAGCTTCCTGCCCTTCCTGATCCTCCTGCTGCTGCTGTTCTGGCTGTTCAACTCCATGCAGGGCGGCGGCCGCGGCGTGATGGCCTTCGGCAAGTCCAAGGCCAAGGTGGTCAGCAAGGACACCCCGAAGACGACGTTCGCCGACGTCGCCGGCGCCGACGAGGCGATCGAGGAGCTGCACGAGATCAAGGAGTTCCTGCAGAACCCGGTGAAGTTCCAGGCGATCGGCGCCAAGATCCCCAAGGGCGTGCTGCTGTTCGGGCCGCCCGGTACCGGCAAGACGCTGCTGGCCCGCGCGGTCGCCGGCGAGGCCGGGGTGCCGTTCTACTCGATCTCCGGCTCGGACTTCGTCGAGATGTTCGTCGGCGTCGGCGCCAGCCGGGTCCGCGACCTGTTCACCCAGGCGAAGGAGAACGCCCCGGCGATCATCTTCGTCGACGAGATCGATGCCGTCGGGCGGCAGCGCGGCGCCGGCATGGGTGGTGGGCACGACGAGCGCGAGCAGACCCTCAACCAGATGCTGGTGGAGATGGACGGCTTCGACGTCAAGGGCGGGGTCATCATGATCGCCGCCACGAACCGACCGGACGTCCTGGACCCCGCGCTGCTGCGCCCGGGCCGCTTCGACCGGCAGATCGCCGTCGACCGCCCCGACCTGGCCGGCCGCGTCGCCGTGCTCAAGGTGCACGCCACCGGCAAGCCGCTGGCCGACGACGTCGACCTGGAGACCGTCGCCCGCCGCACCCCCGGCTTCACCGGCGCCGACCTGGCCAACGTGCTCAACGAGGCCGCGCTGCTCACCGCCCGGCACGACGGCACGGTGATCACCGACGCCGCCCTCGAGGAGGCGATCGACCGGGTCATCGCCGGCCCCGAGCGCAAGACCCGGGCGATGAGCGAGAAGGAGAAGAAGGTCACCGCGTACCACGAGGGCGGCCACGCCCTGGTGGCGCACGCGCTGCCGAACACCGACCCGGTGCACAAGGTGACGATCCTGCCGCGCGGGCGCTCGCTGGGGCACACCCTGGTGCTGCCGACCGAGGACAAGTACACCCAGACCCGCTCGGAGATGATCGACACCCTGGCGTACGCGCTGGGTGGCCGGGCCGCCGAGGAGCTGGTCTTCCACGAGCCCACCACCGGTGCCGGCAACGACATCGAGAAGGCCACCGCGATGGCCCGTTCGATGGTCACCCAGTACGGCATGAGCGCCAAGCTCGGCGCGGTCAAGTACGGCAGCACCGACTCCGAGCCGTTCCTCGGCCGGGACATGGGCTCGCGGCCCGACTACTCCGACGCGGTCGCCGCCGACATCGACGGCGAGGTGCGGGCGCTCATCGAGGCCGCGCACGACGAGGCGTGGGAGATCCTGGTCGAGTACCGGGACACCCTCGACCAGCTGGTGCTCGAGCTGATCGAGAAGGAGACCCTCTCCCGCGAGGACATGGCGCGGATCTGCGCCGGGGTCGCCAAGCGGCCCTCGCTGGCCCCGTACAACGGCTTCGGCAAGCGGACGCCGTCCCAGCGCGGTCCGGTGCTCACCCCGGCCGAGCAGGCCGCGGCGCAGAACGGGCACGTCAACGGCAGCTCGACGCAGGGCAACCCGAACCCGGTCGGGGACGTGGGCGCCCCGGCGCAGGGCCGGTGAGCGCCCGGCAGACCGGGGGCGGGCGCGAGGTCGACGGCGTCGGACAGGACCGGGTCACCGGTGACGTCGTCGGCGACCTGCGCCCGGGCCGGATCGACTCCGCCCGGGCCGAGGCCGCCGTCCGGGAGCTGCTGCTCGCCATCGGCGAGGACCCGGACCGGCCCGGCCTGGTCGACACCCCGGCCCGGGTGGCCCGGGCGTACGCCGAGGTGTTCGCGGGCCTCGACCAGGATCCCTACGACGTCCTGGCGACGACGTTCGCCGAGGACCACGACGAGATGGTGCTGGTCAGGGACATCCCGATGTACTCGACCTGCGAGCACCACCTGGTGCCCTTCCACGGGGTCGCGCACGTCGGCTACATCCCGGGCCCCGACGGTCGGGTGACCGGGCTGTCCAAGCTGGCCCGGCTGGTCGACGTCTACGCCCGCCGGCCCCAGGTGCAGGAACGGCTCACCCGCCAGGTCGCCGACGCGCTGCACGACGTGCTCAAGCCGCAGGGCGTGATCGTGGTGATCCAGGCCGAGCACCTGTGCATGTCGATGCGCGGCATCCGCAAGCCGGGGTCGTCGACGATGACCTCGGCCGTGCGCGGGGTCTTCCGGGACAGCGCGGCCACGCGCAGCGAGGCGATGAGCCTCATCCTGCAGCGGTGAACCTCGCGCTGCCGCGCCCCGGCCGGTGCGTGGTGATGGGCGTCCTCAACGTCACGCCGGACTCCTTCTCCGACGGCGGCACGTTCGCCGACCGGGACGCCGCTATCGCGCACGGCCTGCGCATGCACGCCGCCGGCGCCGACTACGTCGACGTCGGCGGTGAGTCGACCCGGCCCGGCGCCGACCGCGTCGACGCCGAGGAGGAGTGCCGCCGGGTCGTGCCGGTGGTCCGCGAGCTGGCCGGCGCCGGCGTGCGGGTGAGCGTGGACACCACACGCGCGGAGGTCGCCGAGGCGGCCCTGGACGCCGGCGCGGTGCTGGTCAACGACGTCAGCGGGGGGCTGGCCGACGCCGGCATGGCCCGGCTGGTCGCCGACACCGGGGTCCCGTGGGTGCTCATGCACTGGCGGGGGCACAGCCGGGAGATGCACGCGGCGGCCCGCTACGGCGACGTCGTCACCGAGGTTGCCGCCGAGCTGACCGCCCGGGTGGAGGACGTCGTGGCGGCCGGCGTCGACCCGGCGCAGCTGGTGCTGGACCCCGGACTGGGCTTCGCGAAGAACGCCGAGCACAACTGGGCGCTGCTCGCCGGCACCGACCGGCTGGTCGCCCTCGGCCTGCCGCTGCTGGTGGGCGCCTCGCGCAAGACGTTCCTGGGCCGGCTGCTGGCCGGCCCGGACGGCGCCGTCCGGCCGGTCGAGGGCCGGGAGGCGGCGACGACGGCGATCACCGTGCTGGCCGCGCAGGCCGGCGCGTGGGGCGTGCGGGTGCACGACCCGGTGCAGTCGCTGGACGCGATCAGGACGGTGGCGGCCGTGCAGGCCGCCCGGAGCGGAGGGACGCACCATGGCTGACCCGACCCGAGCCGTCCCCGACCGGATCACCGTGCACGGGCTGACCGGGCACGGCTTCCACGGGGTGTACCCCGAGGAGCGCGAACGCGGGCAGACGTTCCGGGTGGACGCCGTGCTGGAGCTGGACACCGCGCCGGCGGCGGCGACCGACGACCTCACCCGGACGGTCAACTACGCGGAGCTCTCCCAGCGGCTGCACGCGCTCCTGGTCGGCGAGCCGGTCGACCTGCTGGAGACCCTCGCCCAGCGGCTGGCCGACCTCTGCCTCGGGTACGGGATCGTGCAGGCCGTGGAGATCACCGTGCACAAGCCGCAGGCCGACCTCGGCGTCCCCGCCGACGACGTCACGGTCGCGATCCGGCGCGAGCGCGAATGAGCCGCGCCGTCCTGTCGCTGGGGGCCAACCTGGGTGACCGCGCGGGCACGCTGCGCCGCGCCATGGAGTCGCTCGCCGGGCAGGGGCTGGTGGCCCGCTCGGTGCTGTACGAGACGCCGCCGTGGGGGCCGGTCGAGCAGCCGCCGTACCTGAACGCGATCGCCGTCGTGCGGGGCGATCGGGACGCCGCCGGCTGGCTGGCGCTGGCCGCCGAGCTGGAGCAGGCGGCCGGCCGCACCCGGGAGGTGCGGTGGGGCGCCCGCACGCTGGACGTCGACGTGGTCACGGTGACCGCCGACGACGGCACCCCGGTGCTCTCCGACGACCCGGAGCTGACGCTGCCGCACCCCCGGGCGCACGAGCGGGCGTTCGTGCTGGTGCCGTGGCTGGCGCTGGACCCCGGTGCCCAGCTGCCCGGCCACGGGGCGGTGGCCGACCTGCTCGCCGCGCTGCCGGCCGACGACGTCGCCGCGGTGGTCCGCTGGGAGCAGCTGGCGTGAGCCCGGTGCGCCGGCGTGACCTGCTGGTCCTGGCCCTCGGCCTCGCCGTGGCGTCCTGGCTGGTGGTGCGGGTCGCCTACGGGTCGCTGCCCGCCCTGTCCTGGTGGCTGCCGCTCCCGCTCGGGGTGCTCGCGGTCGCGGAGGCGTTCGGTGCGCGCACGCTGCGGGCCCGGCTGAGCGCCCAGCGGGAGCGCCGGCCGTCGCCGACCGGGTCGGCCCACCCGGTGGAGCCCCTGCTGGTCGCCCGGCTCGCGGTGCTCGCCCAGGCCAGCGCCTACGTCGGTGCGGTCTTCGCCGGGGTCTGGGGCGGGCTGCTGCTGCACACGCTGCCGGCGCTCGGGCAGCTGCGCGCCGCCGCGGGCGACTCGGTCACCGGAGCGATCGGCGTCGTCCTCGGGGCCGGGCTGGTCGCCGCCGCGCTGTGGCTGGAGCACGTCTGCCGGATCCCGCCCGACCGCGACGACGAGGGCACCCCCGGCGGCGCCCGCGCGTAGTGGATCGGTCGGCCAGGTGGCCCCGTCCAGAGGCTCGTCCCGAGCGTGCGAGGGGTGAGGAGGACGGGGTCCTCTCTCAGACCCGGGCGGCCCCGGCCACCTCGGGCGCCCTGCCCTCGACCGACCGGCGCAGCGCCGCGTGCAGCGACTCGGGGGTCAGCACCCCGCAGAACCGGTCGCCGTCCAGCACCGCCACCCAGCCGGCCTCCAGCTGCAGCATCGTGGCGAACGCGGTCTTCAGCGTGGCGTCGACCGGCACCCAGGCCTCCATCCGCCGCGCCGCGCCGCGGACCGTGCCCGCCCCGGAGGCGCGCTCGGCGGAGATCCAGCCGTGCAGCCGCTGCGCGTCGTCCAGCACGACGGCCCAGCGGGCCCCGGCGTGCGCCAGCGCCGCCCGGGCGTCGGCCAGCCCGTCGTCGACGTGCACCACCGGGGGCTGCTCCAGGTCCCGGAGGTCGATCCCGGTGACCGCCAGCCGCTTGAGCCCGCGGTCGGCGCCCACGAAGTCGGCGACGAACGGGGTGGCGGGGGCGCCGAGCAGCTCCGCCGGCGGGGCGAACTGCTCGACGATGCCCCCCTCGCTCATCACCGCGATCCGGTCGCCCAGCCGGACGGCCTCCTCGATGTCGTGAGTGACGAAGACGATCGTCTTGCGGACCGCCTGCTGCAGCCGGAGGAACTCCGTCTGCAGGCGCTCCCGCACGATCGGGTCGACGGCGGAGAAGGGCTCGTCCATCAGCAGGACGCCGGGGTCGGCGGCCAGCGCCCGGGCCACCCCGGCCCGCTGGCGCTGCCCGCCGGAGAGCTGGTGGGGGTAGCGGTCGCCGAACGTCGCCGCGTCCAGCCCGACCAGCTCCAGCAGCTCATCCACCCGGTCGCGGGTCCGGCGCCTGTCCCAGCCGAGCAGCCGCGGGACGGTGGCGACGTTGCGCCGCACGGTCTGGTGCGGGAAGAGGCCCACGTTCTGGATGACGTAGCCGATCCGCCGGCGCAGCTGAACCGGGTCGACGGAGGTGACGTCGTCGTCGCCGAGCAGGATCCGCCCGCTGGTCGGCTCGATGATCCGGTTGATCATCTTCATCGTGGTGGTCTTCCCGCACCCGGAGGGGCCGACCAGCACGCTGAGCTCGCCCGCGGCGAAGGTCAGGTCCAGCTCCCGCACCCCGACGGTGCCGTCGGGGTAGCGCTTGCCGACGCCGTCGAGCCGGATCTCCTCGGCTCGCGAGGCTGCGGGAGGTCCGGACCGAGCAGTAGCGTCCACGAGGTGGCCTTCCTGGCAGGCGCCCGGTGGTGAGCGCGGCGAGCGATCTCGTGCTCGCGGTCGAGGCGGCGCCGAACCCCTGGTTCGACCCCTCCTACGTGACCCGGAACTGGGACACCATTGTGGACCTGGCGGGCGAGCACGTCAGGCTGACCGTCGCCGCCGTGCTGCTGGGGGCGGTGATCGCCCTGCCGCTGGCGCTGCTGGCCCGGCGCAGCCGGTGGCTGGCCGGCCCGGTGCTGGGCCTGTCCACGCTGATCTACACGATCCCCTCGTTGGCGATGTTCGCGTTCATCGCGCCGGTCACCGGGCTGACGGCGACCACCGTGCTGGTCGGGCTGGTGCTGTACTCGCTGGTCATCCTGGTCCGGAACTTCCTCGCCGGCCTGCGGTCGGTTCCGCCGGACGTGCGGGAGGCCGCCCAGGGCATGGGGTACGGGCCGGCGCGGCTGTTCTGGCAGGTGGAGCTGCCGCTGGCGCTGCCCTCGTTCGTCGCCGGGTTGCGGGTCGCCACCGTCTCCACGGTCGCGCTGGTCACCGTGGGGGTCATCGTGGGGCACGGGGGGCTGGGGCAGCTGATCGTCGGCGGCTTCAACGCGAACTTCTACCGGGCGGAGATCGTCACCGGCGCGGTGGGGTGCGTGCTGCTGGCGCTCTTCGCCGACCTGCTGCTGGCGGTGGCTGAACGGCTGCTCACGCCCTGGAGCCGGCGGGCCGCGGCGTGAACCTCTGGCAGGAGGCCCTGCAGTACCTCAACGACCCCTACAACTGGACGCGGCCGAGCGGGATCCTGGACCTGCTGGTCGAACACCTGCGGATTTCTGGCGTCGCGGTGCTGGCGGCGGTCCTGCTGGCCGTGCCGCTGGGCGCGCTGCTGGGGCACACCGGCCGGGGCGGCGGGTTCACCGTCGCGCTGTCCAACGTCAGCCGAGCGGTGCCGACCCTGGCGCTGCTCACGATCTTCGCGGTCACCCCGATCGGCTTCGGACCGACGGCGACCACCATCGCGCTGGCCGTCTTCGCGTTCCCCCCGGTGCTGACCAACACCCACATCGGCTTCCGCGGCGTCGACCGGGACGTCGTCGAGGCCGCCCGGGCGATGGGGATGAGCGAGCGGCAGGTGCTGCTGCGGGCCGAACTGCCGCTCGCCACCCCGCTGCTGATGACCGGGGTGCGCACCGCCGCGGTCCAGGTGGTCGCCACGGCCACGCTGGCCGCGCTGGTCGCCGGGGGCGGGCTGGGCCGGATCATCAACCTGGGGTTCGGCCAGCAGGACTACGGCACCGTGCTGGCCGGGGCACTGCTCGTGGCCGCCCTGGCGGTGCTCACCGAGGTGCTGCTCGCGGCGCTGAGCTGGGCGCTGACCCCCGGGGAGCGGCAGCTGCCGTGGACCCGGCTCCGGGTGCGCCGCCAGGCGCAGGCGACCTCCCCCCTCTGACCGCGGGTCACGGAACGGCAACGGGTCACCTGCGCGGTTGCGGCGCCGGTCCCCGGCGAGTTGGGTTGTGGGCTGCGGGTTCTTCCCGCCAGACACGCGTGGCCGTCCACCAGGGGGCGCCACGGGACACAGAAGGCGGAGCCCATGCGCACGCGTCGTCGTTCCTTCACCCACCTCGCCGTCACGGCGGCAGCCGCCGCGGTGCTGGCCACGGCGGCCTGCGGCGAGTCCGGCTCGTCCGGCACCGGCGGCGGCTCGCAGGCCGGTGGCTCGGCCGGCGGCGACGCCTGCGCGCCGGTGCCCGGCGACCAGCTGGTCGTGCTCGAGGACGACCAGGAGCTGCAGAACGCCGACAACATCATCCCGGCGGTCAACGCCGAGGCGGCCGCGGCCGACCCGGCGCTGCTCCCGGCGCTGGACGCCGTCTCGGCGGAGCTGACCACCGACGACCTCGTGGAGATGAACGCCGCGGTCGACGTGCAGCGGCAGAGCGCCGAGGACGTCGCCCAGGGCTGGGTCGACGAGCACGGCAGCGTGACCGAGGGGCTGGAGCAGGGCAGCGGCCCGATCACCGTGGGCGCGGCCAACTTCACCGAGTCCACGGTGCTGGCCAACGTCTACGCCGACGTGCTCGACGCGGCGGGCTTCGAGGCCTCGGTGCAGGTGGTGGGCAACCGGGAGCTGTACCTGCCCGCCCTGCAGCGCGGGGAGATCCAGGCCTTCCCGGAGTACCTGGCCACCGTCACCGAGTGGCTCGAGGGCGACGACCAGACCCAGGTCGCCTCGGGTGACGTCGAGGCCACGCTCGAGGCACTGCGGCCGTTGGCCGACGAGGCCGGGCTGGTGTTCGGCGAGCCCTCCGAGGCCGCCGACCAGAACGCCTTCGCCGTCACCCAGGCGTTCGCCGACGAGCTCGGCGTCGCCACCCTGTCGGAGCTGGCCGACGCCTGCGGCGACGGCTCGCTGGTGCTCGGTGGCCCGACCGAGTGCCCGACCCGGCCGCAGTGCCAGCCCGGCCTTGAGGAGACCTACGGGCTCGAGTTCGCCGGCTTCCGCGAGCTGGACGCCGGTGGCCCGCTGACCAAGGCCGCCATCCAGCAGGGCGAGGTGTCGATCGGCCTGGTCTTCAGCTCCGACGGGGCCCTCGCCCAGTAGGAGGACCGCCCTTCCCCCCACGTCTCGCACGCTCGGCGGGGGCCCCTGGAGGGCGGCTGTTGGTACCTCACCTCAGTGCCAGCCGCCGGGGGGCAGCTGCTCCCCGGCGGCGACGGCGGCGTCGGCCCGGTTGCCCTCCGGCGCCAGCGGGCAGGTCCACGCCGGGTCGTAGGCGCACGACGGGTGGTAGGCGAAGTTGAGGTCGACCACCAGTCGCCCGTCGTCCCCACCGAGGTCGGCGCCCTTCACCGTGTCCAGCAGGTACCGGCCGCCGCCGTAGGTCGAGCCGCCGGCGCTGCCGTCGCGCAGCGGCAGGAACAGCCCGCCGCCGTACCCGGCCAGCCACCACACGTCGAGCCGGCCGACGTCGCCCAGGGTCACCCGCCCGACCCGGCGCAGCACCACCCCACCGTCGTCGGTGGTGGGCACCCCGAGCCGCACCGGCTCGACGTCGGTGTCCACCCGGACGTCGAAGCGCAGCGCCGGGTCGTAGGCGGCGAACGGGAGCCCGGGAAAGCCCGGTCGGGCGCCCGCCGGCAGGGGAGAGTCGGGGTGCTCGCCGAGGAGCGCGTCGCGGCCGGCCCGCCAGCCCCGCCAGCCCTCCTCGGGGTCCGCGGCGGTGCGGGCCGACGCGTAGAGGGCGGCCACCCGGCGCCGCCAGTCCAGCAGGCTCAGCGTCATCCGCCCAGCCTGCCACCGCATCTCGCGCCGACGCCGCGCCGTGACCGCCTGACGCCGTTCGGTGGCCTTATGGTGGGCGCATGGGAGGTCGCCGGGACGACAGCGCGCCCGGGCGGCCTGTCCCCGCGGGGCGTCCGCCGGTCCCACCGCCGTCCCGTCCGGCCGCTGCCCGCGCGGGGTCGACCGCCGCTGCGGCCCGCCCGCTGCCCGCGCTGGACGAGCCGGTCGGGAACCGCACCGGGTCCCGGGGACGCGCTCTCCGGGGAAGCGCCGGCGTCGGCCTGGCGGTGCTGGTCACCGTGGTGGTCGTGCTCACCGACGACCCGGTGCACCTGCGCGTGCTGCTGCTCGCGGTCTGCTGGGCGGTGGTCGCCGCCGGCCTGCTGCTCGGTGGTCGCGGCGGCGTCCCCGAGCAGGGTGGCCGGGAGGAGGCGGACCGGGAGGCGGAGCTGCGCCACTCCTACGAGCTGGAGCTGGCCCGGGAGGTCGCGGCGCGGCACGAGTACGAGGCGGAGCTGGAGGGCCGGCTGCGGCGGGAGGCCGAGCAGGCCATGCGCGCCGAGCTGGTCCAGCTCCGTGGCGAGCTGGCCGGCCTGGCGCAGGTGCGGGAGGAGCTGGCATCGGTCAGGCGGCTCCGGGAGGACCTGACCGCGCTGGACCAGCTGCGCTCGGAGGTCGCCGCGCTCGGCTCGCTGCGCCAGGAGCTGAGCGGTCTCGGTCAGCTGCACAGCGAACTGGCCGCCCTGGGCGAGCTGCGGACGGACCTCGGCCGCATGCGCGCCGAGCTCACCGAGCAGCTCTCCGGCGAGCTGCTGGTCGAGCGGATGGTCATGCGCGCCCAGTCGGTGCGCGGGCCGGCCGCCGCGCTGCCCGAGCAGCGCGGCACGGACGGCGAGTCGTCCGGCTGGCCGACCTCGTCCGGGTGGGACACCGGGTTCCTGACGGCGGTCGATGCAGAGCCGGTCCAGCGGCCGATGCCCGAGGCCGTGCCCACGCCGGTGCCCACGCCGGTGCCCACCCCGCGCCCGGCGGCCCGTGCCGTCGAGCCCCCGCCCTCGCCGCGGGAGTGGCTCCGCGCGAACTCCCTGGTCGACCAGCCGGCCGCCGAGCCCGCACCCCGGCGGCACCGCCGGGCCGCCGAACCCGACGACGACGCCCCGGCCGCCGGCCGGCACGGACGGGCCGTCGAGCCGGGGCGCCCCGACCGGCCGACCGGCCCGGCGGAGGCGCCGGGCGACGCCGGGCCGGGCTCCTGGTCGAGCGAGCCCTACGGCACCGGCTCGCTCACCGGCTCCAGCTGGGCCGCCGCACCGGCCGGGGAGCCGGCGAGCTCCTGGTCCACCGGTCCGGCACGGTCGCGGTGGGATGGGGAACAGCCCGCTCGCGGGGCGCGCGAGCAGCCGGCGACGTCCGGGGACACCCCGGCACCCCGGCCCGCCCCGGAGCCGCAGGGGCACGCCCGGCTGGAGCAGATCCTCGCCGAGAGCGGTGTGCCGGCGCCGAGCGGTCGCCGTCGGCGCCGCTACCGCGACGAGGACGGCAGCGGGGACGACGTCCTGGCCCGGGTGCTCCGCGGCGAGTAGCCGGGCGCCCCGGGGCGAGGTCCGTCAGCCGATCGGGCCGCGGGAGAGTGCGCCGCCGTCGAGCACCAGGGTCTGCCCGGTGACCCAGCCGGCCTCGTCCGAGAGCAGGTAGGCGGCGGCTGCGCCGACGTCCTCGGGCACGCCGAGCCGGCCCACCGGGTACTGCGCGGCGACCTGCTCCTCGCGCCCGGTGAACAGCGCCTCGGCGAACCGGGTCTTCACCACCGCCGGCGCGACGGCGTTGACCCGCACGGTGGGCCCGAGCTCCACGGCCAGCTGGGTGGTCAGGTTGACCAGCGCCGCCTTGCTGACCCCGTAGGCGGCGATGCCCTCGCTGGACTTCAGCCCGGCCACCGACGCCACGATCAGCACCGAGCCGCCGTGCTCGGACAGCCACGCCCGCCAGGCCTCCTGCACCAGGCCGAGGCTGGCCACGACGTTGGTGTCCAGGATCTTGCGGACGGCGTCCAGCGGCGCGTCCATCAGCGGGCCGTAGACCGGGTTGATGCCCACGTTGCCGACCAGCACGTCCAGGCTGCCGAAGGTGTCGATCGCGGCGCGGACGGCGGCGGCGCGGTGCTCGGCGTCCCCGACGTTCCCCGCGACGGCCACCGCCTTCGCCGGCCCGCCCAGGGCCTCGACCGCCTCGGCGAGCGCCTCGGGTCTGCGGGCGGTGACCACCACCCGGGCGCCCCGGTCGACCAGTGCCCGGGCGATGGCGAAGCCGATGCCCCGGCTCGCCCCGGTGACCAGTGCGGTGCGTCCCTCGAAGCTGCTCACCGTGCTCCTCCCGCTCCGGCGCCGGCTCCGCTGCCGGCGCGCGCCTCAACGTATCCAGCGCCCGGTGACCGCGTGGACTCACCCGGGTGAGCCAGGACACAGCGGTCGACCGTTGCCCGACGCCGGGACGGTGACAGACTCGATGCCGACACGTCACCTGCGTGACACGCCTCCGGGCGGTTGCAGCGGGCGGGGTGCCCAACACGACAGCACCGCACAGCAGCACCGCACAGCAGCACGGCACAGCAGACTCCGGCCCACGACGACGTGGGACGACGCGACCTGAGTCCGGTACCCGCCAGGGACTGGAACGAGAGGGTGCACCCGGGATGTCGATCCGTCCCTCCCGCGCGGGAGATCCCGCGCCCGTCGACCTGCCCCACGACCTGCCCGCCGCCGGGCTCCCCCCGGCCGCCGAGGCCCCCGCCCGCCTCCGCGTCGGCGTCATCGGCGCCGGCCGGGTGGGCGCCGTGCTCGGTGCCGCGCTCGCCGCCGCCGGCCACGAGGTGGTCGCCGCCTCCGGGCTGTCCGCCGCCACCCGTGAGCGCGCCGCCCGCCTGCTGCCCGGGGTGCCGCTCCGCCCCGCCGACGAGGTCGTCGCCGGCAGCGACCTGGTCGTGCTCGCGGTCCCCGACGACACGCTGGCCGGGCTGGTCGCCGGCCTGGCGGAGACCGGCGTCTGGCGCCGTGGCCAGCTGCTCTTCCACACCTCCGGCGCGCACGGCCTGGCCGCGCTGGAGCCGGCCGAGCGGGCCGGCGTCCTGCCGCTGGCCCTGCACCCGGCGATGACCTTCTCCGGCGGGCCCGAGGACGCCCAGCGGCTGACCGCGAGCCCGTTCGGGGTGACCAGCCGGCCCGAGCACCGGGCCGTGGCGGAGATGCTGGTGCTGGAGATGGGGGGCGAGCCGTTCTGGGTCGACGAGGCCGACCGGCGGCTGTACCACGCGGCGCTGGTCACCGGCGCCAACCACCTGGTCACCCTGGTCGCCGAGGCCGCCGACCTCCTGCGCACCGCCGGCGTGGACGCCCCCGCGCGGGTGCTGGGCCCGCTGCTCACCGCCGCCCTGGACAACGGCCTGCGCCGCGGTGACCGCGGGCTCACCGGACCGGTCAGCCGGGGCGACGTCGGCACCGTCCGCGACCACCTGGACACCCTCACCGAGCGGGCCCCGGACTCGGTCGGCGCCTACGTGGCGCTCGCCCGGCGCACCACCGAGCGGGCGCTGGCCGCCGGCCGGCTGAAGCGGCACGAGGCCGACCCGCTGCTGGAGCTGCTCGACGGCGCGCGGCAGAACGGCGTAGCTCGATGACCGCTGGTCGGTCTCCTTCCGGGGTCCCTCGCGAGCGTGCGAGCGGAGGGGAGAAGGGGGTGCTTCCGCCGATGACCGTGACCACGCGCCCGGCCGTCGCCGCGACCACCGCCGAACTGCGCACGCTCCGCACCGCCCTGCCCGGCCCCGTCGTCCTGGTGCCCACGATGGGCGCGCTGCACGAGGGCCACCGCACGCTGGTGCGGGCCGCGCGGGAGCACGGCGGCAGCGTCGTGGTCTCGGTGTTCGTCAACCCGACCCAGTTCGGGCCCGGCGAGGACTTCGACCGCTACCCGCGCACCTGGGACGCCGACCTCGCCGCCCTCGCCGAGGAGGGGGCCGACGTCGTCTTCCACCCGCCGATCGAGGAGGTCTACCCGCCCGGCGCGGTGGGCGTCACCGTGCATCCCGGGCCGCTCGGTTCGGTGCTGGAGGGCGCCGTCCGACCCGGGCACTTCGCCGGCGTGCTCACCGTCGTGGCGAAGCTGTTCGGCCTGGCCCGCCCGGACGTCGCCGTGTTCGGGGAGAAGGACTACCAGCAGCTCACGCTGATCCGCGCGATGGCCCGCGAGCTCGCGCTGGGGGTCGAGGTCGTCGGCGTGCCCACCGTCCGGGAGGCCGACGGCCTGGCGCTGTCCTCCCGCAACCGGTACCTCGACGCGGAACAGCGGCAGGCGGCCGCGGCGTTGTCCGCGGCACTGCGCGCCGGAGCAGCCGCCGGGGCGCAGGGCGCCGCCGCCGTCCTGGCCGCCACCCGCGCGGTCCTCGCCGCCGCCCCGGGGCTCCTCCTGGACTACCTCGAACTGACCGATCCGGACCTCGGACCGGCGCCGGCCGCCGGCCCGGCCCGGCTGCTGGTCGCCGCCCGCGCCGGCAGCACCCGGCTCATCGACAACACCGCGGTCCTCCTGGCCCGCCCAGCCCAGCCGATCGGAGACGACCGATGATGCGCACGATGCTCAAGAGCAAGATCCACCGGGCCACGGTGACCCAGGCCGATCTGCACTACGTCGGCTCGGTGACCATCGACGAGGACCTGCTCGACGCCGCGGACCTGCTGCCCGGTGAGCAGGTGGCGATCGTCGACGTCACCAACGGCGCCCGGCTGGAGACCTACGTGATCCCCGGCGAGCGCGGGTCCGGCGTGATCGGCATCAACGGCGCCGCCGCGCACCTGGTGCACCCCGGCGACCTGGTCATCCTGATCAGCTACGGCCTGATGGACGAGACCGAGGCCAAGTCGTACCTGCCGAAGGTCGTGCACGTCGACGGCGCCAACCGCGTCGTCGAGCTCGGCGCCGACCCGTCCGCCCCGGTGCCCGGCGCCCCCGACCAGCAGCGCAGCGACCGCGGCGTCCCCGTCCGGTGACCGCTGCCGCAGAAATGGCCATTTCTGCGGCGGCGGCGGCCCGCACGCGGCTGCCGTTGCGGTTGTCGGCGCCGGCCCCCGGCTGGGAGCTGACCGCCGACGTCTGCGTCGTCGGCTCCGGGGTCGCCGGGCTGTGCGTCGCGCTGCACGCCCGCGCCGCCGGCCTGTCGGTCGCCGTCGTCACCAAGGTCGAGGTCGACGACGGCTCGACCCGCTGGGCGCAGGGCGGGATCGCCGCCGTGCTCGACCCGGCCGACACCCCCGCCGCGCACGCCCGGGACACCGAGGTGGCCGGCGTGGGGCTGTGCGAGCCGGCCGCGGTCCAGGCGCTGGTCACCGAGGGTCCTCAGCGGCTCCACCAGCTGATCAGCTGGGGTGCGGCGTTCGACCGCGACCCCGCCGGCCGGCTGCTCCTCACCCGCGAGGGCGGGCACTCGACCGACCGGATCGTGCACGCCGGCGGCGACGCCACCGGTGCGGAGGTGCAGCGGTCGCTGGTGCAGGCCGTCGCCGCCGACCCCGGCATCACCCTGGTCGAGCACGCCATGGTGCTCGACCTGGTCACCGACGCCACCGGGCGCGCCTGCGGGGTGACCCTGCACGTGCTGGGTGAGGGCAGTGCCGACGGCGTCGGCGCGGTCCGCGCCCGGGCCGTCGTGCTCGCCACCGGCGGCATGGGGCAGGTCTACGCCTCGACCACCAACCCCTCGGTCTCCACCGGCGACGGCGTGGCCCTGGGCCTGCGCGCCGGAGCCGTCGCCACCGACCTCGAGTTCGTCCAGTTCCACCCCACCGCCCTGTACCTCGGTGCCGGCGCGCGCGGGCAGCAGCCGCTGGTCTCCGAGGCGCTGCGCGGTGAGGGTGCGGTGCTGCGCGACGGCGCGGGGGAGCGGTTCCTGGTCGGCGTGCACGAGCTCGCCGAGCTGGCGCCCCGGGACGTCGTCGCCAAGGCCATCACCCGGGTGCAGCTGCGCGACGGCGCCGACCACGTCTGGCTCGACGCCCGGCGCGTCCCCGGCCTGGCCGACCGCTTCCCGACGATCGTCGCCAGCTGCCGGGCGCACGGCATCGACCCGGCCACCGAACTGGTGCCGGTGACCCCCGCGGCGCACTACGCCTCCGGTGGCCTGGTCACCGACCTGGCCGGGCGGACGACGGTGCCCGGGCTGTACGCCTGCGGGGAGGCCGCCTGCACCGGCGTGCACGGCGCGAACCGGCTGGCGTCCAACTCGCTGCTGGAGGGGCTGGTCTTCGCCGGCCGGATCGGCGAGGCGCTGGCCCGCGAACTGCCCGTGCCCGGCACCCCGGCCGGGGCCGACCCCCGCCCGGTGGGCCTGCTGGACGCCGACGCGCGGAGCGCGCTGACCGCGGCCATGTCCGCGCACGTGGGCGCGCTGCGCAGCGGCGCCGGTCTGGCCGCTGCCGGCGAGCGGATCGCCGCCCTGGCCGCGCGGGCCGGCGACGGCGTCGACCCGGGCGTGCCCGGCTGGGAGACCACCGACCTGTTCACCGTGGCCGCCGCGATCACCGCCGCGGCCACCGCCCGCGAGGAGACCCGTGGCTGCCACTGGCGCGAGGACCACCCCGACGCCCACGACGACTGGCGGGTGCACCTGGACGTGCGCCTGGGCGCCGACGGCGGGGTCACGGTGACCCGCCGCCCGGTCGGCACACCGGTGGAGGTGGACTGGTGAGCCGCGACGCCACGGACCTGATCGGCACCGGCCTGGACGCGGCGTGGGTCGACGAGCTGGTCGAGCGGACGCTCACCGAGGACCTCACCGGCGGCGCCCCGCTGCCCCGGCAGCCGGACGTCGCGGTCGGCTGCGACGTCACCAGCGCCGCCACCGTCCCCGGCGACCAGTTCGGGACGGCGGACCTGGTGGCCCGCGCGGACGGCGTCGTCGCCGGGGTGCCGCTGGCCGCCCGGGTGTTCGCCCGGCTGGCCCCCGGCGCCACCCTGACCGCCTCGGCCGCGGACGGGGACCGGGTCCGCCGCGGCGACGTGCTGCTCACCGTGCGCGGCCCGGTGCGGGCGCTGCTCGCCGCCGAGCGCAGCGCGCTGAACATCGCCAGCCGGGCCAGCGGCATCGCCACCGCCACCCGCGCGTGGGTCGACGCGGTGGCCGGCACCGGCGCGGTCGTGCTGGACACCCGCAAGACCACCCCGGGTCTGCGGCCGCTGGAGAAGTACGCGGTGCGCTGCGGCGGCGGGTCGAACAAGCGGATGGGCCTCTACGACGTCGCGATGGTCAAGGACAACCACGTCGCCGCCGCCGGTTCGGTCGCCGCCGCCGTCGCCCTGGTGCGGGAGCGGGCGCCGCGGATCACCGTGCAGGTCGAGTGCGACACCCTCGAGCAGGTCGCCGAGGCGGTGGCCGCGGGTGCGGACTTCCTGCTGCTGGACAACATGGCCCCCGACCAGCTGCGGCAGGCGGTCGCGCTGGTGGGGGACCGGGAGGTCGAGCTGGAGGCCACCGGTGGGCTCACCCTCGCCGTGGCCGCGGAGGTCGCCGCGACCGGCGTCGACTTCCTCTCCGTCGGGGCACTGACCCACTCGTCGCCGATCCTGGACCTCGCCCTCGACCTGCGGGCGCCGGGCCTGCGCGCCGGGGGCTGACCGTGCTGCTCACCGTGGACGTCGGCAACAGCCACACCGTGCTGGCCACCTTCGACGGCGACCGGCGGGTCGGGAGCTGGCGGGTGACCACCCGGTCGCGGGCCACCGCCGACGAGCTGCTGCTCCTCTGGCGGGGGCTGCTGCGCGACACGGAGGTCACCGGGGTGGCCGCCTGCTCCACGGTGCCCGCGCTGCTGCCGGCGCTGCGCCAGCTGCTGGACTCCCTCGCCGTCCCGGTCACCCTGATCGGACCGGGGGTGCGCACCGGCGTGCCGCTGCACGTGGACAACCCGCGGGAGGTGGGCGCCGACCGGGTGGTCACCGCCCTGGCCGCCCACGAGCTCTACGGCCGCCGGCCCGACGGCAGCGGCCGGCCGGTCGTCGTCGTCGACTTCGGCACCTCCACCAACGTCGACGCCGTCGGCCCGGGCGGGCAGTTCCTCGGCGGCGCGCTGGCCCCCGGGGTCGAGGTGAGCCTGGACGCGCTGGCCACCCGGGCGGCGCAGCTCCGCTCGGTGGAGCTGACCGTGCCGACCCAGGCGATCGGGAAGAACACCGTGGCCGCGCTGCAGTCCGGCCTGGTGCTGGGCTTCGCCGGGCTCGTCGACGGCCTGGTCGACCGGATCGCAGGAGAGCTGGTGGCCCAGTTCGGCGCCGCGCCGGTGGTGGTCGCCACCGGAGGCCTGCACCGGCTGGTCGCCGACAGCTGCCGGTCCATCGCCGAGCGTGACCCGGACCTCACCGTGCAGGGACTGCGGCTGGCCTTCGAGCGCCACCAGGGCGGTACCGCGGAGCGCTGACCGGTGCCCGCCGTAGGCTGGGACCCCGTGAGCGAGGAACCCCCCGGCAACGTCGACGACGAACTCCCCGAGCAGCTGCGGGTCCGGCGGGCCAAGCTGGACCGGCTGCGCGAGGCCGGGACCGACCCCTACCCCGTCACGGTGGCCCGTACGGCGAGCCTGGCCGACGTGCGCGCCGAGCACCCGGACCTGCCGCCGGACACGATGACCGGTGCGCGGGCCGGCGTGACCGGGCGGGTGATCTTCTCCCGGAACACCGGGAAGCTCTGCTTCGCGACGCTGCGCGAGGGCGACACCGAGCTGCAGGTCATGCTGTCGATCGACCGGGTCGGCGAGGAGCTCCTGGCCGCCTGGAAGGCCGACGTCGACCTCGGCGACCACGTGCTGGTCACCGGTGAGATCGGGACGTCGCGGCGTGGCGAGCTGTCGGTGTTCGCCGACTCCTGGCAGCTGGCCGCCAAGGCGCTGCGCCCGCTGCCGGTGGCGCACAAGCCGATGAGCGAGGAGCTGCGGGTCCGCCGTCGCTACGTCGACCTGATCGTCCGGGACGAGGCGCGGCGCACCGTGCAGGAGCGCGCCGCGGTGATGAGCGCACTGCGTTCCGGGCTCACCGGGCGCGGCTTTCTCGAGGTCGAGACGCCGATGCTGCAGACGGTGCACGGCGGAGCGGCGGCGCGTCCATTCCGGACGCACATGAACGCCTTCGACCTGGACCTCTACCTGCGCATCGCGCCGGAGTTGTTCCTCAAGCGCTGCATCGTCGGTGGCCTCGACCGGGTGTTCGAGATCAACCGGAACTTCCGGAACGAGGGGGCCGACTCCTCGCACTCCCCGGAGTTCGCGATGCTGGAGTTCTACGCGGCCTACGGCGACTACTCCGACGGCGCCCGCATCACCCGCGAGCTCATCCAGGAATGCTGTGCGGCGCTGTTCGGCGACCATGTCGCACGTCACCACGACGGCACCGAACTGGACCTCTCCGGTGAGTGGCCGCAGCGCCCGCTCTACGGACTGGTCTCCGAGGCGGTGGGGGAGGAGGTCACCCCGCAGACGCCGGTGGAGCACCTGCGCGCCCTCGCCGAGCGGCACGAGGTCGGCGTCGACCCGGCCTGGCTGCCCGGCAAGGTCGTCGAGGAGATCTTCGAGGCGTTGGTCCAGGACACGTTGCAGAGCCCGACGTTCGTCGCCGACTACCCGCTGGACACCTCGCCCCTGACCCGCGCGCACCGCTCGGAGCCCGGCCTGGCGGAGAAGTGGGACCTCTACATCGGCGGCATCGAGCGGGGCACCGGCTACTCGGAGCTCGTCGACCCGGTCGCCCAGCGCGAGCGGTTCACCCAGCAGGCGCTGCTGGCGGCGGCCGGTGACCCCGAGGCGATGGTGCTCGACGAGGACTTCCTGGAGGCCCTCGAGTACGGCATGCCGCCCACGGCGGGCGTCGGCATGGGCATCGACCGGCTGATGATGACGCTCACCGGACTCGGCATCCGGGAGACGATCCTGTTCCCGCTGGTGCGGCCGCTGCATTCCTGACCTGCGTTTTCCCCACGCTTCCGCGTGAAATGCGCGGGCGGATTGGGGAAATGGCGGGCAATGTGGTGCAATGGTGCCGGTCGACCCCCGGGTCGGCTAATTGCACTGGCCACGGGGGCTGACGCAACAGGAGTGGAACAACAATGGCTCGCAAGGTCCAGGTGATCCTCAGTGACGACCTCGACGACGGCATTCCCGCCGACGAGACGGTGACCTTCGCCCTCGACGGGACGACGTACGAGATCGACCTGTCGGAGAAGAACGCCGCGGAGATGCGCGACGTGTTCGGCAAGTACGTCTCGGCGGCGCGCAAGGTGAGCAGCCGCGGCACCCGGGCCTCCGGTGCCGGGCGTTCCCGGGCGACCGGTGGCGGTGGCCGGATGGACCGCGAGCAGGCCGGCGCCATCCGCGACTGGGCCCGCAAGAACGGTCACGAGGTCAGCGACCGGGGCCGCATCCCGGCCAGCGTCGTCGAGGCCTTCGAAGCGGCTCACTGAAGAAGGACCCCCTCGCCCCCCACCGCTCGCACGCTCGCGGCGGGCCCCTGCGAGGGGGCCGTTCCAGGACGTGACGTCGGCCCGGTCACCCCTCGCGGGTGGCCGGGCCGACGTGCTCAGCAGTCGAACACCGACCAGCAGAGGTCGTTGCGCAGCCGCTGGTCGTCGAGGACCAGCGCACGGACCGCCTCCGGGAGCCGGTCGCGCTGCCACCGGCACTCGCGTCGCCCAGCCGCCTCCGCCTCGCCCTCCGGCGCAGCCGCGCGGGCGGACTTGATCGCGTAGGCGGCCGCGCCCAGGTCGTGCGCAGCCACGTGCGCCACCGCCGCGGCCTGGCCGGCGGCGTACGCGGCGTACCGGGGTGCCCCGGTCAGGTCCCGGGCCGCGCCCATGGCGTGTCCGCCCGCCGCGCGCGCTCGCATCATCGGGACCTCGCCGCGCACCCACGCGCGGGCGTGCTCGATCGCCCGGCGCGGTCGCGGGTCCGCCGGGCGGGCCGCCTCGAACAGCGGGAGCACGTGCTCTGCGCACGACGCCGCCCACAGGGCGAGCAGGTGGTGGTGGGCGTCGGTGAGGGTCCCGCCGCGGCGGACCGTCACCAGTCGGGGGTCCGGCACCCTCGGGAGGATCACGGTGGAGCTCCTGTCCGCTCGGGGGGCGTCCGCTGACGGCGTAACCGCGGCACGGGGGCGGCGGAACACCGTCAGTGGGACGACAGTTGACTCTCACGAGCCCCCGATCAGGTCCGACGGCCTCGTCTCGGCGCAGGTCGGGCGGTGCGAACTACAGTGGAACGACCGGTGCCCCAGCGCGCCGACGTACGTCGGGTGTCCACCGTCCCCTGCCGGGGACACGAGCACAGCAGGTCCAGCCGGTCAGAGGGAGATACAGCAGATGTTCGAACGGTTCACCGACCGAGCCCGTCGGGTGGTCGTCCTGGCCCAGGAAGAGGCCCGGATGCTCAACCACAACTACATCGGCACCGAGCACATCCTCCTGGGTCTGATCCACGAGGGTGAGGGTGTCGCCGCCAAGGCGCTCGAGTCCCTCGGCATCTCGCTGGAGGGCGTCCGGCAGCAGGTGGAGGAGATCATCGGCCAGGGCCAGCAGGCCCCGTCCGGGCACATCCCCTTCACCCCGCGCGCCAAGAAGGTCCTCGAGCTGTCCCTGCGCGAGGCGCTGCAGCTCGGCCACAACTACATCGGCACCGAGCACATCCTGCTCGGCCTGATCCGCGAGGGCGAGGGCGTGGCCGCCCAGGTCCTCGTGAAGCTCGGCGCCGACCTCAACCGCGTCCGCCAGCAGGTCATCCAGCTGCTCTCCGGCTACCAGGGCAAGGAGCCGGCCGCCGCCGGTGGCCCGGCCGAGGGCACGCCGTCGACCTCGCTGGTCCTCGACCAGTTCGGCCGCAACCTGACCCAGGCTGCCCGCGACTCCAAGCTCGACCCGGTCATCGGGCGGGCCAAGGAGATCGAGCGGGTCATGCAGGTCCTGTCGCGGCGGACCAAGAACAACCCGGTCCTGATCGGTGAGCCCGGCGTCGGCAAGACCGCCGCCGTCGAAGGGTTGGCCCAGGCGATCGTCAAGGGCGAGGTGCCCGAGACGCTGAAGGACAAGCAGCTCTACACCCTCGACCTCGGCGCCCTGGTCGCCGGTTCCCGCTACCGCGGTGACTTCGAGGAGCGGCTGAAGAAGGTCCTCAAGGAGATCCGCACCCGCGGCGACATCATCCTGTTCATCGACGAGATCCACACCCTCGTCGGGGCGGGCGCTGCCGAGGGCGCGATCGACGCCGCCAGCATCCTCAAGCCGATGCTGGCCCGCGGTGAGCTGCAGACCATCGGCGCCACCACGCTGGACGAGTACCGCAAGCACCTGGAGAAGGACGCCGCGCTCGAGCGCCGCTTCCAGCCCATCCAGGTCAGCGAGCCGACCCTCGCCCACACGGTGGAGATCCTCAAGGGCCTGCGCGACCGCTACGAGGCGCACCACCGGATCAGCATCACCGACAGCGCCCTGGTGGCCGCGGCGACGCTGGCCGACCGGTACATCTCCGACCGCTTCCTGCCGGACAAGGCGATCGACCTGATCGACGAGGCCGGTGCCCGGATGCGGATCAAGCGGATGACCGCTCCGCCGGACCTCCGCGAGTTCGACGACCGCATCGCCGGCGTCCGCCGCGAGAAGGAGTCGGCGATCGACGCGCAGGACTTCGAGAAGGCGGCCTCTCTCCGCGACAAGGAGAAGCAGCTGCTGGGCGAGAAGGCCGAGCGGGAGAAGGCGTGGAAGGCCGGCGACATGGACGTCGTCGCCGAGGTCGACGACGAGCAGATCGCCGAGGTGCTGGCCAACTGGACCGGCATCCCGGTCTTCAAGCTCACCGAGGAGGAGACCTCCCGGCTGCTCCGCATGGAGGACGAGCTCCACAAGCGGATCATCGGCCAGGAAGAGGCCATCAAGAGCGTCAGCCAGGCGATCCGGCGCACGCGGGCGGGCCTGAAGGACCCCCGTCGTCCCGGCGGTTCGTTCATCTTCGCCGGCCCCTCGGGTGTCGGTAAGACCGAGCTGGCCAAGGCGCTCGCGCAGTTCCTCTTCGGCGAGGACGACGCCCTCATCCAGATCGACATGGGCGAGTTCCACGACAAGTTCACCGTGTCGCGGCTCGTCGGTGCGCCTCCCGGCTACGTCGGTTACGACGAGGGTGGCCAGCTGACCGAGAAGGTGCGGCGCAAGCCGTTCTCGGTGGTCCTCTTCGACGAGATCGAGAAGGCGCACGCCGATGTCTTCAACACGCTGCTCCAGGTGCTGGAGGACGGCCGGCTGACCGACGGCCAGGGCCGGATCGTGGACTTCAAGAACACGATCCTGATCCTGACCACCAACCTCGGGACGCGGGACATCTCCAAGGCCGTCGGCCTCGGCTTCCAGGCCGGGAACGACAACCAGAGCAACTACGAGCGGATGAAGCTCAAGGTCAACGAGGAGCTCAAGCAGCACTTCCGGCCGGAGTTCCTCAACCGCATCGACGACATCGTCGTGTTCCACCAGCTGACCGAGGACGAGATCGTCCACATCGTGGACCTGATGCTCGGCCGCCTGGAGACGCAGCTCAAGAACAAGGACATGGCGATCGAGGTCACCCCGGCGGCGAAGAAGCTGCTCGCCGCCCGGGGCTTCGACCCGGTGCTGGGTGCCCGCCCGCTGCGGCGGACCATCCAGCGCGAGATCGAGGACGCGCTGTCGGAGAAGATCCTCTACGGCGAGCTGACCAGCGGTCAGATCGTGGTCGTCGACGTCGACGAGTCCGAGGACCCGACCAAGTCGACCTTCACCTTCCGCGGTGAGGCCAGGCCGATCGACGTGCCCGACACGCCGCCGGTGGCGCTCTCCGGTGCGGACGGCGACGACGAGGGTCCGGCGGCCGCGCAGGCCGAGTGATCGACCCGTAGGTCTCCACAGGGGCCGTCTCCCATCCGGGAGGCGGCCCCTGTGTCGTGCCGGGGCCCGTCTCCGGGATCAGCTGACCTGATCGTGCGTGCTCCTGGCTCAGCTCCCGGGGTGAGCCAGGAGCACGCACGGTGAGCCCGGACGCCGCAGCGGCGGGCGCTCAGGCGGGCAGGGAGAACCGGCCGTCGGTGGTCTGCTCGACCAGGCCGTCGACCAGCAGCGAGTCCAGGCAGCGGGAGCGCTGGACGGCGTCGTCCCACGCCGGCACGAGCGCGTCGGCCTCCACCGGTCCCTCCGCGGTGCGCAGCACGTCCAGCAGCCGGCCGCGCACCTGCCGGTCGGTGCCGGCGAACTTCTGCACCCGGCGGGGCGGGCCGTCGTGGGCAGGGGAGCCGGCCAGCCGCCAGGCGCAGCGGTCGCGCACCGGGCAGGCGGGGCAGCGCGGTGTCCCGGCGACGCAGACCAGCGCACCGAGCTCCATCACCGCCACCGAGAAGCGGACCGCCCGGGCGTCGTCGACCGGCGCCAGAGCAGCGATGTCGGTCAGGTCCGAGGCGCGGGCCGGAGCCGCCTCGGCGCGGCCGTGCACCAGGCGGGCGACGACCCGGCGGACGTTGGTGTCGACGACGGGCTGCCGCCGGCCGTGGCCGAAGCAGCTGACCGCCCGGGCGGTGTAGGTGCCGACGCCGGGCAGGGCCTCCAGCTCGGCCACCTCGGCCGGCACCTGACCGCCGTGGCGCTGGGTGAGGGCGACTGCCGCCTCGCGCAGCCGCAGCGCCCGCCGGGGGTAGCCCAGCTTCCCCCACGCTCGGATGACCTCCGCGGGGCTCTCCGCGGCCAGCGATGCCGGGGTGGGCCAGCGCCGCAGCCAGGCACGCCAGACCGGCTCCACGCGCGCCACCGGGGTCTGCTGCAGCATCACCTCGCTGACCAGGACCGCCCACGGGTCGGTGCCCGGCGCCCGCCAGGGCAGGTCGCGTGCCGCCCGGGCGTACCAGTCGACGATCGTCTCCCCGATCGGTTCGTCGTCGGCGGCGGTCCGGTCGGTGCCGAGGAGAGCGCTCACGAGCGCCCAGTCTGCCCCGTGGCCGAAGCGGTGGACCGGTTCGCCACGGAGCGTCACCGCTGGATCGCGGGTCGGTGAGGCCGGTCGAGCTGCGCGGCCGGAGGCCGTGCGGTCCGGGCGTGGCGCGCGGCCACCGGCGCGGACGGGCGGCTAGCGTCGCCGTGTGCTCCACCCGGTCGGCCCCCTGCCCGCCGCCGTCTACTGGCGGCGGCGGCTGCTCGTGCTCGGGTGCGCCGTGGGGGTGCTCGGCGGGGGCGGCTGGGTGGCGGTCGCGGCCGCCACGAGCGAGGACGCCGAGGTCGCCGCGGAGGCGCCCGGGAGCGGAGAACCGGTCGACCCGCCGCTGCTGGACCGGGTGAGCCCCTCGCTGGCCGCGGTCGAGGTGCCCACCGCCTCACCCACGGCGCCACCCACGGCGACAGCGCCCGCCGCCAGCTCACCCCCGCCGGAGCCCACCGGGCCGGCGCCCGGGGACAGGTGCAGCGACGAGATGATCGCGGTCGAGGTCCAGCCCCGACCGGCGACCACCCCGGTCGGCAGCAAGCCCACGTTCGACCTGGTGGTGAGCAACGTGTCGGCGGTGCCGTGCGTGCGCACCCTGGACAAGCAACTGCAGGAGATCGTGCTGCTCGACGGCGCGGGGAACCGGCTCTGGGGGAGCAACGACTGCTTCCCGGAGGCGACCTCGGACGTCCGGACGCTGCAGCCGGAGGAGTCCGTCGTCTTCCCGGTGCTGTGGGGCGGGCTCACCAGCACCCCAGGCTGCGCCACCGAGCGGACGCCGCCTCCGCCGGGCGACTACGTCCTCCGCGGGCGCCTGGACACGCGCACCAGCCCGGACGCCCAGTTCACCCTCACCTGAGCAAGGACCTCTCACTCCTCACCGCTCGCGAGCTCGCGGTGGGCCCCTGCGAGGGGGCCGACAGGGTGCCGGTGCTCAGGAACGGTCGATCAGGAGTAGCGGTCGAGGATCGAGGTCTCGGCGAGCCGGGACAGCCCTTCGCGGATGCCGCGGGCGCGGGCCTCGCCGACGCCCTCGACGGCGAGCAGGTCCTCGATGGTCGCGGCCAGCAGCTTCTGCAGCCCGCCGAAGTGGGTGACCAGCCGGTCGATGATGCCGGCGGGCAGCCGCGGCACCCGGGCCAGCAGGCGGTACCCGCGCGGGCTGACCGGGGAGTCGAGGGCGTCGGGGGAGGTGGGCAGCCCGTAGCAACGCGCCACCGCGGAGAGGTCGAGGAGCTCGGTGGCCGACAGCGCCCGCAGATCGGCCAGGACCTCCTCGCCGGTGCGGCCGCGCCGGCCGCTGGGCAGGTAGTCGCGGACCAGCAGCCCGCGGTCCTCCTCGACGCCGGCGAGCATCTCGTCCAGCTGCAGGGCCAGCAGGCGGCCGTCGGTGCCGAGCTCGATGACGAAGCCCTCGATCTCGTCGGCGATCCGGCGGACCATCTCCAGCCGCTGGCTGACGCTCATCGCGTCGCGCACGGTGACCAGGTCCTCGATCTCCAGGGCCGACAGCGTGCTGGCGACCTCGTCGAGTCGCAGCTTGTACCGCTCCAGGGCGCTCAGCGCCTGGTTGGCCCGGGCCAGGATCGTCGTCGGGTGCTCGAGGATGTAGCGGCGGCCGGTGACGTAGACGGAGATGATGTGCATCGACTGGCTGACCGAGATCACCGGGAACCCGGTCTGCAGGGCCACCCGCTCGGCGGTGCGGTGCCGGGTGCCCGATTCCTCGGTGGGGATCGTCGGGTCGGGCATGAGGTGCACACCGGCGCGCACGATCCGGGTGCCGTCGTAGGAGACGATCACCGCGCCGTCCATCTTGGCGAGCTCGCGCAACCGGGTGGCCGACAGGGCCACGTCGAGGGCGAACCCGCCGGTGCACAGCGACTCGACCACCCGGTCGTAGCCGAGGACGATCAAGGCTCCGGTGCGGCCGGCGAGGATCCGCTCCAGACCGTCCCGGAGCGCGGTTCCCGGGGCGATCCGACCGAGCAGCTCCCGCAGCGCGGCCTCGGGGTCCACAGCGGGGGGCACGAGCGCTCCTGACGGTCGGGCGGTACGGCCGCTGATCCTACGCGGCTCCCCCTGCTGCTCGGTCACCTCGGGTCCCCCTCGCGGGTGGCCGTCGGCGCCTTCGCCACGCAGCGTCACCACAGCCGCGCGAACGCGCCGCCCAGGTCGGCGACCTCGATCAGGCGCATGCCCTGCGGGGCCGGTCCGGAGTCGACCGGGACCAGCGCCGCCGTGTACCCCTGGCGCGCGGCCTCGGCCAGCCGCCGGCCGGTGCCGCCGACCCGGCGGATCTCCCCGGACAGGCCCACCTCGCCGATGGCGACCAGCCCGGCGGGGAGCGGGGTGTCCTTCGAGGCGGAGGCGATCGCCAGCGCCAGCGCGAGGTCGGCGGCGGGCTCGGCGATCCGCACGCCGCCCACCGAGGCGGCGAAGACGTCGGCGTCCCCGAGCCGGATGCCCCCCCGGCGCTCGACGACGGCGTTGACCATCGCCACCCGCTGGGAGTCCAGGCCGCTGACCGCCCGCCGGGGCGAGCCGCCGCCACCGCTGGTCGCGACCAGCGACTGGACCTCGGCCAGCAGTGGTCGGCTGCCCTCCATGGTCACCGTCACGCAACTGCCCGGCACCGGGGCCGAGCGCCGGGAGACGAACAGGTGGGAGGGGTCGGGGACGCCGACCACGCCGCCGTCGCCGATTTCGAAGCAGCCGATCTCGTCGGCCGGGCCGAACCGGTTCTTGGTGGCCCGGATCATCCGCAGCGTGGAGTGCCGCTCGCCGTCGAAGGAGATGACGACGTCGACCAGGTGCTCCAGGGCCCGGGGGCCGGCGATGGCGCCGTCCTTGGTCACGTGGCCGACGAGGATGGTGGTCATCCCGCGGGTCTTGGCGACGGCGGTCAGCGCGCTGGCCACGGCCCGCACCTGGCTGGCGCCGCCGTCGGTGCCGTCGACCGCGGGGGAGCGCACGGTCTGCACGCTGTCGAGGACCAGCAGCGAGGGGGAGACGTCCTCCACGTGGGAGAGGACGGCCGACAGCTCGGTCTCGGCGGCCAGGTAGAGCTGGTCGTGCAGGGCATCGATCCGCTCGGCGCGCAGCCGCACCTGCGCGGCGGACTCCTCGCCCGACACGACCAGCGTGGGGCCGTTCGCGGCGGCGACCCGGTGCGCGACCTCGAGCAGCAGCGTCGACTTCCCGACCCCGGGCTCGCCGGCGACCAGCAGCACCGCGCCGGGGACCAGCCCGCCGCCGAGCACCCGGTCGAACTCGGGGATGCCGGTGGGCACGGCGCGGGCGCCGGCGAGCTCGACCTGGGCGATCGGCCGTGCCTTCGCGCTCACCGGGCCGGCCGGGACCGCCCGGAGCGGCGCGGCGATCGCGCCGACCTCCTGCAGGGTGCCCCAGGCCTGGCACTCGGGGCAGCGGCCGACCCATTTGGCGGAGGCGTGTCCGCACTCGGTGCAGCGGTGGGCGGGGCGGGCGGACTTCACGCCGGAGGGGGGCACTCCGCCATCGTCGTGGCGGGGTACGACAGAACGGGGGAGGAGGGGGTGAGCCGGGGGCTCACTCGTCCGCGGACTCGGAGGACTCGGACCCGGGCTCGGTCGGCTCGGACCCGGGCTCGGGATCGGACGCGTGGCTCCCCCCGCCCCCGGTCCCGCTCCCGCTGCCGCTGCCTTCCTCCTCGTGGTGCCAGTCGAAGGCCTCGCCGCGGGGCAGGTCGCGGGGGGGATTGTCGACCGGGACCGAGACGGTGACCTCGCCGGCCTCCTCGAAGACGAAGGTGACGTCGATGTGCTGGCCCACCCCGAGCTCGTCGTCGAGGCCCGTCAGGGTGATCGTGGGCCCGTCGCCGCTGGTCAGGAACAGGATGCCCTGGGCCGGGACGGTGAGGTCCAGCTCATCGGAGCCGCTGGCATCGGCGGCGGGGGCGGCGGCGGAGGGGTCGACCACCTCGACTCCGTCGAACGCGTCGCCCTCGATCGACACCAGGGTGTCCTCGGTGTTCCCCGAGCTCGCGATGGCGCCCACCAGTCGGGCGTCGCTCCCGCTGGAGTAGGTGCCGCCGGGCGGGTAGGCCAGGTTCAGGGCGCGGAGACGCAGGTCGCCGGCGGAGGCCATCGTGCCGACATGGTCCCGCTCCTGCTCGGCCGTCTGCGCGACCTGGCCGGTGCCGCATGCGGTGAGCGCGATCGGAGAGAGCAGCAGGGCGCCCATCACGGCAACGCGCGGTGCGCGGTTCACAGCGTCGACCTCCAGGAGACGTGCCGGCCACCGAGGACGCCGGTGGCACGGGTCCCGCTGAGACTAACGGTCCCCCCACCATGTCCGCTGGGAGGTGCGGCCCGTGGCGGGCGCAGGCGCACCGGGGGAGCCGGCCGGGGGCGACCCGGTGAGCGCCGACTCCGCAGCTCAGGCGCCGGGCGCCGACCCGCGCTGCCCCCTGCTCAGGTGAGCGACGCGCCCCCGGCCAGCAGCAGGACGACGTCGAGCACGGTCAGCAGCATCACCGCGGGGAAGGCCAGTCGCAGGGCCCGCGGCCGGCCGGCCAGCGCCGCGACGACGACGGCCGGGGCGGCCACCAGGCACGCCAGCCACCCGGCGGTGGAGGGCGCGCCGGCCGGCCCCAGCACCAGCAGCAGGGTGGCGGCACCGAGCAGGAACGCGCCGGCCACCGCGGAGGGGGCCCGGCCGAGCCGGTGCGGGAGGCCGCGGACGCCGGTGGCCAGGTCGTCATCGACGTCGGGGGCCACGTTGGCGACGTGCGCGGCGCCGCCGAGTGCCGCGCCGGCGGCCACCAGCCACCAGGGGGCGACCGGCGTGCCGGGCGCGGCGGCGACCACGCCGGCGGGCAGCGCGCCGAAGCCGGTGAGGTAGGGCAGCGGCGACCAGGCGGTGCGCTTGAGCCCGGCGTCGTAGGCCAGTCCGCTGGCGGGCAGCACCAGCAGCAGCAGGCCGGGGACGACGCCCAGGGCCAGGGACGCGCCGACCGCGACCGCGACGGCGACGAGCGTCGCCCGGCGCAGCAGCGCAGGGGTGAGCAGCCCCTGGACGACGGGCTTGTCGGTGCGGCCCACGGTCCGGTCCCGGTCGGCGTCCAGCCAGTCGTTGCACCAGCCGATGGCCGCCTGCCCGGCCAGCACCGCGGCCCCGACCAGCACGGTCCGCCCGGCGGGGACGCCGGCGGCCAGCGCCAGCAGCACGGCCACGGTGGTGACCGCCAGCGCCGGTCCGAGGTGGGTCGCGCGGGCCATCGCCGCGGCGGTCACGAGCGGGCCGGGCCGGCGCGCGACGTCGTCCGACTGCACACCGACCACCTCCCTGTCAACCCCTGACTGAGCCCGATCACGCCGCTGACCTGCACTTTTGTCGCACTCTGCCGAGCCCGACCGCATTCTCCCGTGGTAACCTGGGCCGAGCGAAAGGGGTCACATCCACATGGGCTTCACTGTTGGCGAGACCGTTGTCTACCCGCACCACGGCGCGGCGCTCATCGAGGCGATCGAGCAGCGCACCATCAAGGGCGTAGAGAAGTCGTACCTCGTGCTGAAGGTCGCCCAGGGCGACCTGACCGTCCGCGTGCCGGCCGACAACGCCGAGATCGTCGGCGTTCGCGACGTCGTCGGCCAGGAGGGTCTCAACCGGGTCTTCGAGGTCCTGCGGGCCCCGCACACCGAGGAGCCGACCAACTGGTCGCGCCGCTACAAGGCCAACCTCGAGAAGCTGGCCTCCGGTGACGTGAACAAGGTGGCCGAGGTCGTGCGCGACCTCTGGCGTCGCGACAAGGACCGGGGCCTCTCCGCCGGCGAGAAGCGGATGCTGTCCAAGGCCCGCCAGATCCTGGTCAGCGAGCTGGCGCTCGCCGAGGGCACCAACGAGGACAAGGCCGAGGTCCTGCTCGACGAGGTCCTCGCGTCCTGATCGGGCGCACCTGACCCACCTGCGTCCCGCAGACACCCAGACCACTCCCGTGCACGCTGTCGGCATCGTCGCAGCGGCCGGGAGTGGTCTGCGTCTGGGGGCGGAACTGCCGAAGGCGCTGGTCCCGCTCGGTGGCCGGCCGCTGGTCTGCTGGGCGGTCGACGCGCTGCGCGCCGGCGGGGTCGACGAGGTCGTCGTCGCCGTCCCCGGCCCGCAGCAGGTCGCCTTCACCGCCGTCCTCCCCGCCGACGTGCACGTGGTCGTCGGTGGCGGCACCCGCACCGCCTCGGTACGGGCCGCGCTGGCCGCCGCCCGCGGGCCCGCCGGCGACCGGGGGTGTACCGCGGTGCTGGTGCACGACGCGGCCCGCCCGCTGACCCCGCCCGACGTCGTCGCCCGCGTGCTGGCCGCGCTGGCCGCCGGTGCCCGCGCCGTCGTCCCGGTGCTCCCGGTCGTGGACACCACGGTCGTGGTCGACGACGACGGGGTGGTCGCCGCCGACGTCCCGCGCCCGTCGCTGCGCAGGGTGCAGACACCGCAGGGCTTCGACCGCGCGACGCTGGTGGCCGCCTACGCCGCCGCGGACGGTGCGGCGGCGGAGTTCACCGACGACGCCTCCGTGGTGCGCGCCGCCGGCATCCCGGTGCACACCGTGGCCGGCGACGAGCGGGCCGCGAAGATCACCGTCGCGCACGACCTGGAGACAGCCGAGCTGCGGGTGGGTGCGTGAACCTGCCCCGCGTCGGCATCGGCACCGACGTCCACCCGATCGAGTCCGGCCGGCCGTGCCGGCTGGCCGGGCTGGAGTGGCCCGGTGCCGACGGCTGCGCCGGGCACTCCGACGGCGATGTCGTCGCCCACGCGCTGACCGACGCCGTCCTCTCGGCCGCGGGTCTGGGCGACATCGGCGGCCTGCTGGGCACCGACGACCCGCGCTGGGCCGGGGCCCGGGGCGTGGCCGTGCTCGAGCACGTGCGCGCGGTGCTCACCGAGGCCGGCTGGACGATCGGCAACGCGAGCGTGCAGCTGATCGGGAACACCCCCAAGGTGGGCCCCCGTCGCGCCGAGGCCGAGGCCGCGCTCTCCGCCGCCCTGGGTGCGCCGGTCAGCGTCACCGCCACCACCACCGACGGGCTGGGGCTGACCGGGCGCGGCGAGGGCCGCGCGGCGGTCGCGACGGCGCTGGTCGTGCGCTCGGGACCAGGGGAGACGCGGTCCGTAGACTCGGCGCGGTGAGCCTCCGCCTGTACGACACGGCCGCGCGTGCCGTGCGCGACTTCACGCCCCTGCGTGCGGGACAGGTCTCCATGTACGTCTGTGGCCTGACCGTGCAGGGCCCGCCGCACATCGGCCACATCCGCTTCGCCGTCGCCTTCGACGTGCTGCGCCGCTGGCTGGAGCACCAGGGCAACCAGGTCACCTACGTCCGCAACGTCACCGACGTGGACGACAAGATCCTGACCAAGGCCGCCGCCGCCGGCGTGCCGTGGTGGGCCTGGGCGTACGAGAACGAACGGGCCGCCACCCGCGCCTACGAGGTGCTGGGCACCCTGCCGCCCACCTACGAGCCGCGGGCGACCGGGCACGTGCCGGAGATGGTCGAGCTCATCGAGCGGCTGGTCGAGCGCGGGCACGCCTACGCCGTCGACGGCGACGTCTACTTCGATGTCCGGTCCTTCCCCGGCTACGGCGAGCTGACCGGGCAGAAGGTGGGCGACCTGCAGCCGGCTGCGGACACCGACACCGACGAGCGCAAGCGCGACCCCCGGGACTTCGCCCTGTGGAAGGCGGCCAAGCCCGGCGAGCCGGACACCGCCTCCTGGCCGACGCCCTGGGGGCGCGGCCGACCCGGCTGGCACCTGGAGTGCTCGGCGATGGCCGAGAAGTACCTGGGTGCGGAGTTCGACGTGCACGGCGGCGGGCTCGACCTGCGCTTCCCGCACCACGAGAACGAGCGCGCCCAGTCCCAGGCCGCCGGTGACGGGTTCGCCCGGTACTGGCTGCACAACGCCTGGGTGACCATGGGCGGCGAGAAGATGAGCAAGTCGCTGGGCAACACGGCACTGGTCGACGAGGTCGTCCGGCGGGTGCGCCCGGTCGAGCTGCGCTACTACCTGGTGGCCCCGCACTACCGGTCGACGATCGAGTTCACCGACGCCGCGCTGGCCGACGCCGGGGTCGCCTACCGGCGGATCGAGTCCTTCGTCCGCAAGGCAGCCGAGCGGGTCGGGGCGGACTCCGGCAAGCCGGTCGTCACCGCGGAGTTCGCCGCCGCGATGGACGACGACCTGGGCACCCCCGCCGCCGTCGCCCACCTGCACGAGCAGGTGCGCGCCGGCAACAGCGCCCTGGCCGACGGCGATGCCGACCGGGTCGCCGAGCTGCTCGGCGCGGTCCGCGGCGGGCTCGCCGTGCTGGGCCTGGACCCGCTCGACCCGCAGTGGGCCGACGCCGGTGACCGGCGCCTGGTCGAGGTCACCGACGGCCTGGTGCACCTCGCGCTCGAGCAGCGCACCGCTGCCCGCGCCCGCAAGGACTACGCGGCCGCCGACGCCATCCGTGACCAGCTCGGCGCCCTGGGCGTGCAGGTCGAGGACACCCCCCAGGGCACACGATGGGAGCTGACCTGATGGCCGGCAACAGCCAGCGGCGCGGCCGCACCAGCGGCGCGAGCAAGAAGGGCGCGACGACCGGCACGGGGGGCAAGAACCGTCGGTCGCTGGCCGGCCGGGGCGCCACCCCGCCGGCGGCGGCGCGACCGCACCACCCGGCCTACAAGAAGGCCCAGGCGGTCGCTGCCCGGCGCGACGACCGGGCCCGCGCGCGCCAGCGCAACGAGGACACCCCCGAGCTCCTGCTGGGCCGCAACCCGGTGCTGGAGGCCCTGCGCGCGCAGATCCCGGCGACCGCGCTCTACGTGGTCACCGGCGACGCCCGGGGTGGTGCGGCCACCGACGAGCGGATCGCCGAGTCGGTGCAGCTGGCCGCCGACCGCGGCCTGCCGCTGATGGAGGTCGGCCGGGCCGAGTTCGACCGGATGAGCGACGGGGCGCTGCACCAGGGCATCGGCCTGATGGTGCCGCCCTACGACTACGCGCACCCCGACGACCTGCTCGACATCGCGCGGAACTCCGGCCGCCCACCGCTGCTGGTGGCGCTGGACGGGGTCACCGACCCGCGCAACCTGGGGGCGATCATCCGTTCGGCGGCCGCCTTCGACGCGCACGGCGTGGTCATCCCGCAGCGCCGGGCCGTCGGCATGACCGGCTCGGCCTGGCGCACCAGCGCCGGTGCAGCGGCGCGGTTGCGGGTCGCCCGGGCGACCAACCTGGCCCGCAGCCTGGCCTCCTACCAGGACGCCGGCCTGCAGACCGTGGGCCTGGCCGCCGACGGGGACATGAGCATCCACGAGTACGACGGGCTGGCCGACCCGGTCGCCCTGGTGGTGGGCGCCGAGGGCGCCGGGCTGTCCCGGCTGGTGCGCGAGCGCTGCGACGTCGTGGTGTCCATCCCGATCACCCGGGACACCGAGTCGCTCAACGTCAGCGTCGCCGCCTCCATCGCCCTGTTCGCCGCGGCCACCGCCCGCCGCGGCTGACCGCACCGCCCGGGTCCACCGAGAGCTGCGATCTCGTGGCGTCCGCGGTCGGGATGCTCCGAGATCGCAGACCTCGGGGGACAGCCTTCAGCCCAGCAGCTGGGCGATCGTGTAGATGACCAGCCCGGCCAGGCCGCCGACGACGGTGCCGTTGACCCGGATCCACTGCAGGTCCCGGCCGACCTGCAGCTCGATGCGCCGGCTGGTCTCCTCGGTGTCCCAGCGGGCCACCGTGCTGCCGACCAGGTCCGCGGCGTCGCCGGCGAAGCGCTCGACGACGTAGCCGGCCGCGCGCACCGTCTGGCGCTGCACCAGCTCCCGGACCGTCGGGTCGGTCTGCAGCACCCCGGCGCCGGAGCGGATCAGGCCGACCACCCGGGCGCGCAGCTCGGAGTCCGGGTCGGCGGCGGCGGTGACCACGGCGGTCTTCGCCGTCGTCCACAGCGACCCCGACCAGGTGCGCACCGCCGGGTGGTCGAGCAGCTCCTCCTTGAACCGCTCCACCCGGGCCGCCGTGGCCGGGTCGGTGCGCAGCCGGTGGACGTAGGCGCGCAGTCGCTGGTCGTAGCTGCGCCGCAGTTCGTGCCGCGGGTCGGCGCCGACCTCGGCGAGGAAGCCCTGCAGCAGGTCGAACACCCGGTCGAACACCCGGTCGTCGACCCAGTCCGGCACCCAGGCCGGGGAGGCGTCGCCCAGCCGCGCGCGGAACACCAGCCGGTTGTCCGCCAGGAAGTTCGCCAGCCCGGTCAGTGCCGCGGACAGCACCTCCTGGTGCCGGTCGCCGTCGACCATCAGCTCCAGGCCCCGCGCGACGGCGGGGGCGGCAGGGGTCTCCCGGAGCTTGCGGTCGACGAAGCCGGCGACGGCCGGCTGCAGCTCGTCGTCCTTGAGCAGGTCGGTGAGCGCGCCCAGTGCGGCGCCGGCGTCCCCGGCGAGCCGCTCCGCTCGGCCGGGGGAGGCCAGGAAGGCCCCGAGCCGGCCGGGGACGTCGACGGTGGCCAGCCGCTCCTCGACCACCGCCCGGGTCAGGAAGTTCTCCTGCACGAACGTGCCCAGGCTGGAGCCGATCTGGTCCTTCTTGCGCGGGATGATGGCGGTGTGCGGGATCGGCAGCCGCAGCGGGTGCCGGAACAGGGCGGTCACCGCGAACCAGTCGGCGAGCGCGCCGACCATCGACGCCTCCGCGGTCGCCCGCACGTAGCCGACCCACGCCCCGGCGTCCTCGCCCAGCAGCACGCAGGCCAGGAAGACCGCGGCGGCGAGCCCGAACAGCCCGGAGGCCAGCCGCTTCATCTTCTGCAGGTCGGCGGCCCGCTGCGGGTCGTCGAGCGCTCCGGCGAGGGGAACGGCCAGGGACGGTGACTGCTGCGGGCCCGGCACCCGCACGAGCCTAGGAGCAACGACGAGGACCCCGCAGCCGCGGGGTGCGGCTGCGGGGTCCCTGTCGTTGCGGGTCGGGGGGGCGAGCGGTCAGCTGGTCTCGTCGAGGGTGACGTCGACCTGCAGGCTGTCCGCGCCGCGGCGCACGGTGAGGGTGACCGTGTCGCCGGGCTCCGCGCTGCGGATCGCCGCGGTCAGCTCGGTGGAGGTGGTGATCGCCCGCCGGCCCACCGCGGTGATCACGTCGCCGGACCGGAGTCCGGCGTCGGCCGCCGGGCTGCCGGGGTTGACGTCGACCAGCTGGGCGCCGGTGCCGACGGGGGAGCCGTTGGCGGCCGCGGTGCGGGCCGTGACGCCCAGCAGCGCGTGGCTGGCCGAACCGGTCTCGATGATCTGCTGCGCGATGCGCTGCGCGGTGTTCGACGGGATGGCGAAGCCGACGCCGATGTTGCCGCTCTGCGTGTCCTGGCCGGGCAGACCGCTGGAGGGGACCGTGGCGATCGCGGTGTTGATGCCGATCACCTCGCCGGCGGCGTCGACCAGCGCGCCGCCGGAGTTGCCGGGGTTGATCGCCGCGTCGGTCTGGATCGCGTCGATCACGGTGTTCTCGTCCTGGGTCGAGCCGGTCTGCACGGCGCGGTTGGTCGCGCTGATGATGCCGTCGGTGACCGTGTTGGACAGCCCCAGTGGGGCGCCGATGGCCACCGCGAGGTCGCCGACCTGCACCTCGTCGGAGTCGGCGAACCCGGCCGGCGTGAGCCCGCTGGCGTCGGTCAGCCGCACCACGGCCAGGTCCGAGGACGGATCGGTGCCGACCACCGTGGCGTCGTACAGCGTGCCGTCGCTGGTGCGCACCTGCACCGTCGCGTTCCCGCCCGCGCCGTCGAGGGACACCACGTGGTTGTTGGTTAGCACGTAGCCGTCCTCGGTGAGGATCACACCCGAGCCGGAGCCCGATCCGGAGCCGGAGCTCACGTAGAGGGTCACCACGCTCGGCGAGGCCTTGGCCGCCGCGGCGGTCGCCGTCGTCGCCCGCTCGGGGTCGGTGATCGTGACGCTCTGCGCGCTCGCCGTGCCCTGCGTGGACGACCCGCCGTTGTCGGTCAGGGTGGCCACCCCGGCACCGGCGCCGCCGCCGATCAGGGCGCCGGCGACCAGGCCGGCCAGGCCCATCTTCCAGCGGCCGGCCGGCTTGGCCGCAGCGGGCGGGGCGAACGCCGGCGGCAGGGCGCCGGGCTGGCCGCCGTACGGAGGCTGCTGCGCGGTGTGCTGCGCGCCCCAGCCGGCCGGTGGCCAGGGGCGGTGGCTGCCGGTGGGGGCGGCGAACTGCTGGGTCTGCTGACGCTCGGCGCCGAAGCCGGTGCCGGTGGCCGGGGTCTGCCAGCCGGTGGCCGGGGCGCCGGGCGCCTGCCAGCCGGTGGCCGGGGCCTGGCTCGCCGGCTGGCCCGACGAGTGGGCACCGGGGGCGGTCTGCGGGGTGGTCGGACCCTGCGGAGCCGCTGCCGGCCAGCCGCCGCTGGAGCCCCCGGCGGTCGAGGTGCGGTCCGACGCGGTGTCGTCGGCCGGGCGGTTCTGCTCAGTCATCGTTGCTGGTCCTCCCACCTCGCGGCAGGACCTCCCCGCCGCGATGACACCACTGTGCGTCCCGGCTCTGGGCCGAGGCTGGTGGTGGGCTGTGAGTTCCCTGGAAGCGCCGGTTCACTCGCGCAGGTCGCCGCGGGCCACCAGTTCGGTGGTCACCCAGACGGCGATCGCCTCCGCAGCCAGCAGGCCGACCAGCACCAGCAGCTGGGCCGCACCGGCCTCCAGGGCGCTCCCGCCGCCCAGGAGGACGCCGACGAAGGCACCGGGCAGCGTGACCAGCCCGACGGTCCGGGTCTGGTCCAGCGCCGGCACCAGCGCCGTGGCGGCCACCGGGCGGGCCACCTCCAGGACGGCGTCCCGGGGGAGCAGCCCGACCGACAGCGCGGCCTCGACCTCGCCGCGCCGCTGGTCCAGCTCGTCGCGCAGCCGGCGGCCGGCGAGCGAGGTCGCGGTCATCGCACCGCCGATCACGATGCCGGCGACCGGGATCACCGCCGCCCCGCGCAGCGGTACCGCGCCGCTGGCCAGCACCACGGCGACGACGGGTGCTGACCCGGCCACGATCGCCAGGACGGTGGCGCGCACCCGGGGACCCGCGCCGGGGGCGCGCAGCGGGCGGCCGGTGACCCGGCCGGCGGCGGTCACCCCGGCGACACCGACCATCAGCAGCACGAACGCCGCCGAGAGCCACAGCGAGGAGACGACGGCGACCAGGACCACCGAGACGGCCGCCAGCTGCGCGGTCGCCCGCACCGCCGCCACCAGGACCGGGCGCTCCTGGCCGAGGCCGGAGAGTCGCCCGGCGACCGCGGCCAGCGTCGTCAGGGCGACGACGGCGACCGCCAGCCCCGGTCCGAGGTCCACCACCGAGCCGTCCACGGGGGGCATCGTGCCGTCCGGTGCGGCGCGCCACGCCGGCGGCCGGTTCATCGGGCGTGAACCGGCCGCCTCCGGGGAACCCCTGGTCCGCGGGCGCCGACCCGCGCCCTGCCCGTCGCTGTGTTGCCCCTCGCTGTGTTGCCGCTCGCCGTCCTGCCCGTCGCCGCCCTGTGCGCAGCTCCCCGTCCCGGAGGTCCCGGTGCCCCGTCGTGCGCCTGCCCGCATCGGACTCGCCCTGCTGTCCGCCCTCGGTGCCGTGCTGGCGGCGATCGGAGCCGCTGCCCTCGGCGGTACCGGACTGGTCGCGGTCGTGCTCGCCGCCGTGGTCAGCGCCTGCGTGGCCGTCGGCGTCGCGCGGGAGTCGGTGCCGGCACGGCCACGGCACCAGGTGGCCGAGGCGGGCTGGCGCGCGGCCGCCGGAACGGTCGGCGTCCTGCTCGTGCTGAACGGCAGCGCGGTGGCTGCCGGTGGCGTCGTGACCACCCTGCTGGTCGGCTGCGGGCTCGCCTGGCTGGTGGCCCGGTGGCTGCTCTCCTCCGGCCGGCGGAACCGGGGGCCGCGGGCCACGCCGCGGCCGGCGACGGGGATCGCCGACGTCGTCCCGCTGCCCCCGGGCGGGCCGGGCAGCGGGACGACGGGGATGGGCTCGGAGCCGGTCGGCCCCGGAGCCTGGGCGCACGCCATGAGCGTGGCGGCGCTGGGTCGGGAGTGGGTGCGCACCTCCGCGGCGCTGGGGCAGGTGCGCGAGCCGCGCGCCCGGCAGGAGCTTGTCCGCCGGCGGCAGGAGGCGCTCGACGAGCTGGAGCGCCGGGACCCGGCCGGCTTCGCCCGCTGGCTGGCCGAGGGGGCCACCGTCGACAGCGACCCCGCTGCCTACGTGTCCGGTGACCCGGCGGCCGGCTCCGACGCCGCCTGAGGCAACCGAGCGCCCTCGTCGGTCAAGCGCCGTCCGGGGCGAACCCCTCGATCAGCGCGCTCAGGTCCACCGCGCCCGGGTCGGGCAGCCGCTCGATCGCCCGCTCCATCAGCGCGACCGCGGCGGCGTCGAACTGGTCGGGCACCCCCGCGAGCTGCAGCGCGGCGCGGATCAGCCGGGCGTCCTTGGTGGCGCCGGTCAGACCGAAGCTCACCGGGTGCTCGCCGGCGAGCATGTTGCCGGCCTTGAGCTTCGCGTAGGGGGTGTCCATCGGGCCGCCGTCGACGGCATCCAGGAACAGCTGTGGATCGACCCCGAGCCCCCGGGCCAGGGCGATGGACTGCGCGGTGCCCACGCTGATCGAGACGAGCCAGGCGTTGCAGGCCATCTTCAGCCGGCTGCCCGCGCCGGCCTCGCCCGCCCACACCGTCTTGCGCCCCATCGCGTCCAGCAGGGGGGCCAGTCGCTGGCGCTGCTCGGCCGGGCCGGAGGCGAGCATGACCAGCTGGCCCTGCTCCGCCGGCTGCCGGGTGCCCAGCACCGGGCAGTCGACGAGGACCAGGCCGAGCTCGTCGGCCACCTCGGCGGTCCGGTCGGCGCCTTCGACGCCCACCGTCGAGCACTGCAGCCAGACCGTGCCGGCCGGCGCCCCGGCCTGCCGGACCACCTCGATCGCGGCGTCGGCGTCGAAGAGCATGGTGAGCACGACGTCGGCTCCGGCCACCGCCTCGGCGGGGGAGTCGAACGCCTCCGCGCCGGTGGGGGTCAACGCCCGGGCCTTGTCGCCGTTGCGGTTCCACATCCGCACCGGGACCTCCGCCCGGCGCAGGGACTGCACCATGCCCGCGCCCATCACGCCCGTACCGAGGACCGCCACCACCGGGTTCGTCATGACGTCGATCCTCTCCCCGGTCCGGCAGCCCGGCAGCGCGGGTGCCCGGTGGAGGGGGGTGGCCGGTAGCCTCGACGCCGGCTCCGGCCTCGCCCCATTAGCTCAGTGGTAGAGCACTCGCCTTGTAAGCGAAAGGTCGTCCGTTCAATCCGGACATGGGGCTCTCCTCCCGCTCGCGGGGTGTGCGATCGAAGCGTGCGGTCGCGGGGCGCGTGGTCGCGTGCCAGGGTCGGTGCGACCGCTGCCGCCCGGGCAGCACCCCCGCGAGGAGTCCGTCGTGAGCGACCACGTCTACCGGCTGAGCGAGATCGTCGGCAGCTCCACCACCAGCGTCGACGACGCCGTCCGCACCGCCATCCGCAAGGCGTCGGAGACCGTGCGGCACATCGAGTGGTTCCAGACCAGCGAGATCCGCGGTCAGGTCGTCGACGGCGACGTCGCCTACTTCCAGGTCACCCTCAAGATCGGTTTCCGCGTCGAGGACTGACGCCGCTCAGGCGAGGACGACGTCGGCCCCGGACACCTGCACCGCCACCGGGGCCAGCGGCTCGCTCGCGGGTCCGGTCAGGGCCTCCCCGGTGCCGGCGTCGAACACCGAGCCGTGGCACGGGCAGGCCAGCCGCTCGTCGTCGGCCGGCCGGACGGCGCAGCCCTGGTGCGTGCAGGCGGCGTCGAACGCGACGACGACGTCGTCCGCCGGACGGCTCAGCACCATCCGCCGGCCGTCCACCGACAGCTCGTAGCTGCCGCCGACGGGGATCTCGTCGAGCGCCACCAGCCGGCTGCCCGCCGAGGCGCCGGTGACCTCGGGGACGTCGACGCCGGCGCAGGCGGTCAGCGTGACGGCGCCCAGGCCGGCGGTGGCGCCGACGAGCAGGGCGCGGCGGGAGAAGCAGGGGTGCACGGCGACATCCTGCCGGTGGCCCTCAGTCGAAGCTGCCGGCGCCGCCGGACCGGTACCGGGCGCGGCGCTCGAGCCGTTCGCGCTCGACTCGCTCGGTGCGCACTCGCGCCGTCGTCCCGGGCGGCCACCCGGCCTTGACCGCGCGGTGCTCGGTGGTCTCGGTCATGTAGGCGACGGCGAACATGCCCCCGATGACCAGCCCGCCGACCGCCGCCGTGATCCGGATGCCCAGGGGCACGGGCGGGACCAGCAGGCACAGCACGAGCACCGGCGTCAGCTGGACCAGGGCGCGCAGCAGGTGCCGGCCCACCCAGGTGGGCCCGGTGGTGTCGGCCAGCACCCAGTCGGCCAGGTGCGGCGGCAGGCCGCCCCCGTAGGCGTACCAGAGCCACTGGGCTGGGTTCGGGCGTCCCGCTGGCACGGCATCCACGGTAGGACCACGGAGCGGCGGGCGCCGACGGGTCCCGACCGCCGGTTGCCGCGCGCAACCCACCCCCAGGGCGGGCGTACGGTGCGCCGGTGGACGAACGCCGGATCGGGGTGCTCGCCGGCCTCGGGGCCTACTCCCTGTGGGGGGTGTTCCCGCTGTACTTCCCGCTGCTGGAGCCTGCCGGCGGGCTGGAGATCGTCGCGCACCGGGTCGCCTGGTCGCTGCTGTTCATCGCCCTGCTGCTGAGCGTGCGCCGCGGCTGGGGGCAGGTGCGGCGGGCCGTCGCCGACCGGCGGGCGCTGCTGGTGCTGGCCGCCGCCGCCGGGCTGATCGCGGTGAACTGGCTGGTCTACGTCTACGCGGTCAACTCCGGGCACGTGGTCGAGGCGTCGCTGGGCTACTTCATCAACCCGCTGGTCAGCGTCGTCCTCGGCGTGCTGGTGTTCCGGGAGCGGCTGCGCCGGCTGCAGTGGGTGGCCGTGGGCATCGCCCTGGTGGCGGTGGTGGTGCTCACCGTCGACTACGGGCACCCGCCGTGGATCGCGCTCGCCCTGGCGTCCAGCTTCGGCCTGTACGGGCTGATGAAGAAGGTGGTCCGGGTCGAGGCGGCGCCGGGCCTGTTCGTCGAGACCGCCGTGGTGTTCCTCCCGGCGCTCGTGGTCATGGGGTTCCTGGAGTCCGACGGGCAGGCCGCGTTCGGCCATGCCGGCGCCGGTCACGCCCTCCTGCTGGTGAGCTCGGGTCTGGCCACCGCCGTGCCGCTGCTGCTGTTCGCCGCGGCGACCCGGCGGGTGCCGCTGTCGACCGTCGGCCTGCTGCAGTACGTCACCCCGCTCATGCAGCTGTCCATCGGCGTCTTCGTCTACGGCGAGCCGATGCCGCCGGCCCGGCTGGCGGGGTTCGCCATCGTGTGGGTGGCGCTGGCCGTCTTCAGCGCGGACAGCCTGCGGGCCGCCCGGGCGGCGCGGCGCGCCGCCGCCGAGCCGATGCCCGCCGGTCTCTGACCGGGTGGGCCGGCACCTCCCGGCGCGCGCCGGGAGGTTGCCCGGAACTGTCGGTGCCCGGGGCTAGCGTCGACCGCGATCGACCACCGGCGCCCACGGCGCCCGACCCCCGGAGGCAGCACCCATGAGCACCGAGACTGCGTCCGCCGTCCCCCCGGCACCTGCCGAGGTCGACGCCGGGGCGGGTGCGGACGCGGTGCCGGCCGGCCTGGCCGAGCGCGATCGTGCGGTGCTGGCCTTCGAGCGGCACTGGTGGCGCTTCGCCGGAGCGAAGGAGGCGGCCATCCGCGAGCGGTTCGGTCTCTCGGCGACCCGGTACTACCAGCTGCTCAACGCGCTGGTCGACCGTCCGGAGGCGTTGGCCGCCGACCCGCTGCTGGTACGCCGGTTGCGCAGGATGCGTGCGGTGCGACAGCGAGCACGCCACGGCGATGTCCTGGGCAGCGACGGCTGAGCCGTCTAGCCTCACTCACTGTGGGGAGGCATGCGGCGCCAGGCGGTGACGGAAACCAGCCGGAGACCGACGTCGCCCTCGGTCGGCGTCGTGCCGACTCCCGGCGTGAACCGGGCGCCCGGCCGGAGCCTCCCGCCCGGCGTGGGACGGGCGACCGGCCGGCGACGACCACCGACGGCGCCATGACCATGCCCCGGCAGAGCCGGGCCGAACGACGCCGTGAGGGCCAGCTCTCCTCCGTCGGGGACGTCGCTGTCCGTCGTCCGCCGGAGCGCCCCGGCGCCGCCACGCCGGCGGGTACCGGTCGCCGGCGGACCGACGCCGCACCGGCCGTTCCGGACGCCGCACCGGCCGTTCCGGACGCCGCACCGGCCGTTCCGGACGCCGCACCGGCCGTTCCGGACGCCGCACCGGCCGTTCCGGACGCCGCACCGGCCGCGACCGGACCGGCCACCGCCATCGGTGGTGCGCCCGTGGTCGCCGGGCGCCCGGCCGTCCCGTCGGCGCGCCGCGGTGCCCCCGCACCCGCCACCAGCCACGCACCCGCTGTGCCGTCCTCGGCGACGCCGCCCGCCACGGCTCCCGGCCGGGCATCCGCGCCGGCCCCGGCCGACGCCACCCAGCGGGTCGACGCCGGCCGTCCGTCGCGCCGGCCCGCGGTGGGACCGCCGGCCCAGCACAGCACCCAGCGGGTCGCCGGCCCCGCACCCGCCGAGTCCGCCTGGAGTGCCCCCACCCCGGCCCCCACCCCGGCCCCCACCTCGGCCTCGGCCCCGGCCCGCCCGGCCGCCGCGCCGCTGCCACCCGCGCGCCCTGCCTCCGCCTCCGCCCCCGCATCCGCCCCCGAGCCCGAGCCGTCCGGCATGGACCGGCTCACCGAGTCCCGCCGTCGCCGTGAGGCGCTGGAGGAGGCCGGGGCCTCCGGCCGCGTCCCCGAGACCGCGGCCACCGTCGGTGGGCGGGCGGCCGAGCGGGCCGAGCGCCAGGCCGCCGACGCCGCGCGCCGCAAGGCCGAGAAGGGCACCGGCGCGACCCGCGCCGGCTCGGTCGACGCGTCCCCCGACGGGAGCGGCGGTGCGTCCCCCGACGGGAGCGGCGGTGCGGACCGTCGGCTGCCCCGCCGCGCGGCCCTGGGCGCGCTCGCCGTCGTGCTGGTCGCGCTCACCGTGCTCAGCGTCTGGTCGTTCACCTCGCCGGGCACCCAGGAGACCTCGGCCCAGACCCCGGTGACCAGCTCCGCACCGCCCGCCCCGTCTTCCGCGGAGCCGGAGACGACCCCGGCGGAGCAGGTCGTGACCGCCCCGCCGGCGGAGCCGGTCGGGCCGGTGCGCGCCCCGATCACGGTGCTCAACAGCACGGCCATCAACGGCCTGGCCGCCGACCTCGGTGAGCAGTTCTCCGGCGGCGGCTGGGAGGTCGCCGGCACCGGCGGCTACCCGGGCTTCGACATCGCCGCCAGCACCGTCTACTTCACCGCCGGCGACCCGGTGCAGGAGGAGGCGGCGAGCCAGCTCGTCGAGCAGTTCCCCGAGCTCACCGGTCCGGCCGCGCGCTTCTTCGAGGTCCCCGGCCAGCCGTCGCCCGGCCTGGTCGTCGTCGCCACCGGGAACTGGCGGCCCTGAGACACCCCGGCGGCCGGAACCACCCGGGCCGCTCGCGCGTTGCCGCCTTCGTGCGCTTCGCTCCCGGGCCGGCGCGCCCCGGCCCGCGCTTCGGCGCACGCCCGGCGGCGACCACCCTCCCCACCGTCCTCCCCACCGTCCTCCTCGTCGTCCTGCTGGCCCTCGGTGCGGTCGTCGCCGTGCTGGCCGCCGGCTCCGGCAGCCCCGCGCGAGCCGCGGAGGACGTGCGGACCGAGGACGCCCGCGTCGCCTCCGGCAGCGGCGCGGACGCGGTCGAGCTGGACACCACCCTCTACCTGCCGGCCTCCGCGACCGCGGACGCCCCGGCTCCTGCGGTGCTGCTCGCCCACGGCTTCGGCGGCAGCAAGCAGTCGGTGGCCGACGACGCCCGGGACCTCGCCGGACGGGGCTTCGTCGTGCTCGCCTGGTCCGCGCGGGGGTTCGGCGCGAGCACCGGGCAGATCGGCCTGGACGACCCCCGCTACGAGGTCGTCGACGTCAGCACGCTGCTCGACCGGCTCGCCGAGCGCGACGACGTGCTGCTCGACGAGGCCGGCGACCCCCGGGTGGGCGTGGCCGGCGCCTCCTACGGGGGGGCGCTCAGCCTGCTGGCGGCCGCCTACGACCAGCGGATCGACGCGATCGCCCCGCAGATCACCTGGAACTCCCTCAGCACGGCCCTCTTCCCCGACGCCTCGGGCATCGTCGAGGACGCCGGCACCCCCGCGGCCACCCCGCGCACCACCGACGCCGGCGTCTTCAAACGGCTGTGGGCCGGCCTGTTCTTCGGCATGGGGGCGGCGCCCACCGGCGACGGCCCGCCCGCCGGGAACGCCCCGACCGGAGAGGTGGCCGGCGCTGACCGGGCCGCCGTCGCCCAGGCGCTGACCTGCGGGCGCTTCCGCCCCGAGATCTGCGCCGCGTACCAGGAGGCGGCCAGCAGCGGCACCCTCACCCCGGAGATCGCCGATCTCCTGGAGCGGAACAGCCCGGCGGGCGTGCTGGACCGGATCACCGCCCCGACGCTGCTGATCCAGGGCACCCAGGACTCGCTGTTCGGCCTCGGCGAGGCCGACGCCAACGCCCGCGGCATCGCCGCCAACGGCACTCCCGTGCAGGTCACCTGGTACGACGGCGGTCACGACGCCGGCGCCTCGGACCGGGTCACCGCCGACCTGCGCGACCAGGTGGCCGGCTGGTTCGACGCCCACCTGCGCGACGGGTCCACCGACCCCGCCGGTTTCCGGTACCCCGCCCCCACCGGGCTGGGGAGCGGTGTCGGCCGGGTGCAGGGCGGCTCGCGCACCGTCGAGGCCGACGACTACCCCGGCCTCCGCGGCGACCCGGCCACCCGGCTCGACGTCGCGCTCGAGGGCGGCACCCAGCCGGTGGTCACCCCGGCCGGTGGCAGCCCGGCGGCGCTCACCACCGTGCCCGGGCTGGGGGGCATCGGCGCTGCGCTCAGCGGCGGCACCCTGGAGGTGCCCGGGCAGTTCGCCGCCTTCGCGACCGCGGAGCTGGACGAGGCGGTCGAGGTGGTCGGTGCCCCGCAGGTGCGGCTCGCCGTCTCCTCACCCACCGGGGCCGCGACGCTGTTCGCCAAGCTCTACGACGTCAGCCCCGACGGTGCGACGATCCTGCCCGCCGGGCTGGTCTCACCGCTCGCGCTGACCGACGTCTCCACCGACCCGGCCGCGCCCACCGAGGTGGCGGTCACCCTGCCGGCGATCGTGCACCGGTTCGAGGCCGGCCACACCATGCGCGTCGTCGTCTCCTCCACCGACCAGGGGTACGCCCTGCCGGCCGACGCGTCGGTGTACACCGTGGGCCTGGCCGACGGCGCGTCGCTGGCGGTGCCCGAGGCCGCCGGGGAGGTGCAGGCCACGGCCGGCACGGCCCGCTGGTGGGTGCTGCTCGGCGTGCTCGCCGCCCTCGGGCTGCTCGGCTGGCTCGCCGCGGTGCTGTGGGGCCGCCGACGCCGCCGCGCGGACACCCCCGCCGCCGACGGCGAGGACGTGCCGCTGCGGTTCACCGGGGTCACCAAGGCGTACAAGGACGGCTTCGTCGCCGTCCGGGACCTCTCCTTCGAGGTCCGCCGGGGCCAGGTCCTCGGCCTGCTCGGCCCCAACGGCGCGGGCAAGACGACGTCGCTGCGGATGCTGATGGGGCTGATCCGGCCCACCGAGGGGCGGATCGAGGTGTTCGGCCACGCCGCCGGGCCCGGCGCGCCGGTGCTGTCCCGGCTGGGCTCCTTCGTCGAGGGCACCGGGCTGCAGCCGCACCTGTCCGGCCGGGACAACCTGACCCTCTACTGGGCCGCGACCGGCCGGCCGCCGGCCGACGCGCACATGGACGAGGCGATCGAGGTCGCCGGCCTGGGCGCAGCGCTGGACAAGCCGGTGCGCAGCTACAGCCAGGGCATGCGGCAGCGGGTGGCGATCGCCCAGGCGATGCTCGGCCTGCCCGACCTGCTGGTGCTCGACGAGCCGACCAACGGGCTGGACCCGCCGCAGATCCACGCCATGCGCGACGTGCTGCGCTCCTACGCCGAGACCGGCCGGACCGTGATCGTCTCCAGTCACCTGCTGAGCGAGATCGAGCAGACCTGCAGCCACGTCGTCGTCATGGCCAAGGGCCAGAAGATCGCCCAGGGCACGGTCGAGGAGATCGTCGGCACCGGCGGGTCGGTGCTGATCGGGCTCGCCGACGACGCCGACGCCGACCGGGCCGCCGACGTGCTCGGCGCGCTCCCCGGTGCGGGTCCGGTCGAGTGCACCGACGAGGGCCTGGTGGTCGACCTCGGGCCGACCAGCAGGGCGGCCGCGCTGACCGCCCTGGTGCAGGCCGGGGTGGCGGTCGACCAGCTCACGCCGCGCCGCCGGCTGGAGGACGCGTTCCTGTCACTGGTGGGGGAGTCATGAGCAGCGCCACGGTTCCGTCGACGGGGGCCGCGCCGGGGTACCGGCCCGACCGCACCCTGCGGCTCGGTGTCGAGCTGCGCCGTCAGTTCAAGCGCCGCCGCACCCTCGGCGTCGTCGCGCTGATGGCGGCGCTGCCGCTGATCCTGATCGGCGCGCTGCAGCTGGGCGGCACCGAGGAGGCGGAGGAGAACACCCGGGTCAACCTGGTCGACGTCGCCTCCGCCAGCGGGCTGAACCTCACCCTGTTCGTGCTCTTCGCGACCACCGGGTTCTTCCTGGTCGTCGTGTTCGCGCTGTTCTTCGGGGACACGATCGCCAGCGAGGCCTCGTGGGGGTCGCTGCGGTACGCGCTGGCGACGCCGATCCCGCGGATGCGGCTGCTCCGGCAGAAGTGGCTGGCCGCGCTGGTGATGTCGGTCGGCTCGATGCTGCTGCTGGTCGCGGTGGCGATGGTCGCCGGAGGGATCGCGTTCGGCTTCGGCGACGTGCAGACCCCGGTCGGCGTGGCGCTGGACCAGGGGACGGCGTACCTGCGGCTGGCCGGGATGCTCGGCTACCTGACCGTGCACCTGCTGGTCGTCGGCTCGCTGGCCTTCTGGCTGTCGACGGTGACCGACGCCCCGCTGGCCGCGGTCGGCGGGTCGGTGTTCACCACGATCGTCTTCGCCGTTCTGGAGCAGGTCGAGCAGCTCGGGGCGATCCGCGACTGGTTCCCCACCGCGTTCAACTACGCGTGGACCGACCTGCTGCAGACCCCGGTCGACTCCGGGGACCTGTTCCGCGGTGTCGTGCAGGGGCTGGTCTGGTCGGCGCTGTTCACCGCGCTGGCGTTCCACCACTTCGCCCGCAAGGACGTCACCTCCTAGAGGCTGGCCAGCACCGCCTGGGCCCAGCCCTCGCCCATCGGGGCGTCGGTGACCGAGACGTTGGGCAGTGCGGCCAGCCGCTCGGGCATGCCGTCGACCGCGGCCCCGTTGGCGGTGATCCACAGCCGGTCGACGGCGGGGGCCATCTCCAGGTCGCTGACGCTGTCGCCGATCGCCACCGCGTCGTCGGCGGTGAGCCCGCGGCGGGCCAGGTCCCAGCTGATCGCCGCGCCCTTGGAGATGCCGCGTGGCATCAGGTGGTAGACGTGCGGCGGCAGGGCGGCCTCGTCCAGCCGCATGCGCGGGGCGGCGGGGACGGCGCCGTTGTCGTTCATGGTCAGCCAGCCCCAGCCGCGCTCGGCCAGCCAGGTGTCGACGGCGGCGGCGTCGACCCGGCCGCGCAGCAGGGCGTCGGCGGAGTGCGTCGTGTGCCAGGGCTCGTGCCACTCCAGCCGGCCGGGGTGCTCGGCGAGCAGCGCGTCGACCACGCCGAGCTCGGCGAGGACGTCCATCGGTGCCCGGCCGGCGTAACGCTCCGGCAGCTCACCGGCGAGCAGGTGGCTCTCCGCGCCGCCCGCCCAGCTGACCAGCGAGCCCAGCTCGGCGATCGCGCCGTCGGCGGCGAAGATGCGCGCGGCCTCCAGCAGCTGGGCGGAGGTGCGGCCGGAGACGAGCACCAGCGCGGCCCCGGCGCGGTGCAGCTCCAGCAGCGCGGCGGCGGGGGAGTCGGTCAGCTCCCGGCCGGCGGTGTGCCAGAACGACCCCCGCGGGCCGACCATCGTGCCGTCCAGGTCGGTGTAGACGATGCGTGCGGCCACCCGGTCATCCTGGCGGTGCCGCCGTCCCGGCCGCCGCCCGGGTACGCTCACGGCGTTCCACTCATCCAGAGGGGCAGAGGGACACGGCCCGACGAAGCCCCGGCAACCGCTCGCCGCACCAGTGCGGCGAGGAGGTGCCAATTCCGTCCCGCGCGGCTCGACGGCCCGACGCGGGGAAGATGAGGAGGTAGTCGTCGCATGACACTGACCGCTCCCGGTTCTCTCCAGGCCGACTCCGCAGCAGGGGGCCAGGTCGCCCCGAACCCGGCCAAGGGCCTGGTCTGCCGCAACTGCGGCGCGACCTTCGGGCTGATCGCCGAGCACGCCTGCGCCGAGTGCTTCGGCCCGCTCGAGGTCGACTACGACAAGGGCCTGCTCGCCGCGGTCACCCGCGAGCAGATCGAGGCCGGCCCGCAGAACATCTGGCGCTATGCGGCGCTGCTGCCGGTGGGGCAGGACCCGGCGTCCCGCGTCACGCTCGACCCGGGGATGACCCCGCTGGTCCGCGCCGACCGGCTGGCCGACGAGCTCGGCATCACCGGCGGGCTGTGGGTGAAGGACGACTCGGCCAACCCCACGCACTCGTTCAAGGACCGCGTGGTCAGCCTGGCCGCCACCGCGGCCAAGGGCTTCGGCTACCGGAAGATCGCCTGCGCCTCGACCGGCAACCTGGCCAACTCGGTCGCCGCGCACGCCGCCCGCAACGGGTGGCCCTCCTACGTGTTCGTCCCCAGCGACCTGGAGCCGGGCAAGATCGTCCAGTCGGCGGTCTACGGGCAGGCGCTGGTCGCCGTCGACGGCTCCTACGACGACGTCAACCGGCTGACCAGCGAGCTCGCCGAGACCGACGAGTTCGAGGACGCCGCCTTCGTCAACCAGAACGTCCGGCCCTACTACGCCGAGGGCTCGAAGACGATGGGCTACGAGATCGCCGAGCAGCTCGGCTGGCGGATCCCGGCCCAGGTGGTCATCCCGATGGCGTCGGGCTCGCTGCTGACCAAGGTCGACAAGGCGTGGCGCGAGCTGGTGACCGCCGGGATCGTCGCGGACACGGAGTGGACCGTCTTCGGTGCCCAGTCCGCCGGCTGCGACCCGATCGCCACCGCCTTCGACAACGGCTGGGACGTCGTCAAGCCGGTCAAGCCCACCGGCATCGCGAAGTCGCTGAACATCGGCAATCCGGCCGACGGTCCGTACGCGCTGGACGCGATCCGGCGCACCGGCGGCTCGGTCGGCCGGGTCGGGGACGCGGAGATCGTGCAGGGCATCCGCGACCTGGCCCGCACCACCGGTGTCTTCGCCGAGACCGCCGGCGGGGTGACGACGGCGGTGCTGCGCCAGCTGGTGGAGAAGGGGCTGCTGGACCCGGCGAAGGAGACCGTCGTCCTCAACACCGGGGAAGGGCTGAAGACCCTCGACCCGCTGCTGCCGGTCGTCGGGCCCTCGCACCGCGTCCAGCCGTCGCTGAAGTCGCTGCGCGAGGCGGGCCTCATCGCCTGACGGCGGGTGTGCGGCGCGTGCGGCGGGCCGTCATCGAAGCGTTACCACACACGGCCGGAGCGCGCGCAACGGACCGGTGACCTGCGCGCTTCTGTCCTGTACCGTTCCGCGCGGTTCGAGTTCCACGTTCGTGTTCGACGGGCGGAAGAGCGAGACCCGACCCCCCGGACGCAGGGGGGTTGACCGCACGCACGAACGTGGGAGCACACGTGGCAGAAGGCACCGTGAAGTGGTTCAACGCCGAGAAGGGCTTCGGCTTCATCGCCGTCGACGGCGGTCAGGACGTCTTCGTCCACTACTCGGCCATCCAGATGGACGGCTACAAGAGCCTCGACGAGGGCCAGCGGGTCTCCTTCGAGGTCGTCCAGGGGGAGAAGGGCCCGCAGGCCGACGCGGTCCGCAGCGCCTGATCCACCCGGCACACGAGGCCCGGTCTCCCTCGGGAGGCCGGGCCTCGCTGCGTTCCGGCCGGCCCGGGAACAGTGCCCAGGGGACCCCCGTTCTTGCACTCGCACGGGTCGAGTGCCAGACTCTCGATTGGCACTCGGCCCCGTCGAGTGCCAAACAGGTCGGAACGGTGAGGCACCGGCAGTGGGCCGCAGGAGCGTCCACGTGGCTGGTGTCGTCCGTCGCGGGCGCCGGACCAGACCGTGCAGCGATCCACGCATGGAGGACATCACCACATGGCCAAGATGATCGCGTTCAACGAAGAGGCGCGCCGCGGCCTCGAGCGAGGGATGAACACCCTCGCCGACGCCGTCAAGGTGACCCTCGGCCCCCGTGGCCGGAACGTCGTGCTGGAGAAGAAGTGGGGTGCCCCCACCATCACCAACGACGGTGTGAGCATCGCCAAGGAGATCGAGCTCGAGGACCCGTGGGAGAAGATCGGGGCCGAGCTGGTCAAGGAGGTCGCGAAGAAGACCGACGACGTCGCGGGTGACGGCACCACCACCGCCACCGTGCTCGCCCAGGCCCTCGTCCGCGAGGGGCTGCGCAACGTCGCCGCCGGCGCCAACCCGATGGCCCTGAAGAAGGGCATCGAGAAGGCCGTCGCCTCGGTCTCCGAGTACCTCCTCTCGACGGCCAAGGACGTCGAGACCAAGGAGCAGATCGCGGCCACCGCCTCGATCTCCGCCGCCGACACCGCCATCGGTGAGCTCATCGCCGAGGCGATGGACAAGGTCGGCAAGGAAGGTGTCATCACCGTCGAGGAGAGCAACACCTTCGGCCTGGAGCTCGAGCTCACCGAGGGCATGCGCTTCGACAAGGGGCACCTGTCGGCGTACTTCGTGACCGACACCGACCGCATGGAGACCGTGCTCGACGACCCGTACATCCTGGTCGTCAACGGCAAGATCTCCTCGGTCAAGGACCTGCTCCCGCTGCTGGAGAAGGTCATGCAGTCCGGCAAGCCGCTGGCGATCATCGCCGAGGACGTCGAGGGCGAGGCCCTGGCGACCCTGGTGGTCAACAAGATCCGCGGCACCTTCAAGTCGGTCGCCGTCAAGGCCCCCGGCTTCGGTGACCGGCGCAAGGCCATGCTCGCCGACATCGCCATCCTCACCGGTGGTCAGGTCATCAGCGAGGAGGTCGGCCTCAAGCTCGACAACGCCGACATCTCCCTGCTGGGCCGCGCCCGTCGCGTCGTCACCACCAAGGACGAGACGACGATCATCGAGGGCTCCGGCGACGCCGACCAGATCCAGGGTCGGGTCAACCAGATCCGCGCCGAGATCGAGAAGTCGGACTCCGACTACGACCGCGAGAAGCTGCAGGAGCGCCTGGCCAAGCTGGCCGGTGGTGTCGCCGTCATCAAGGCCGGCGCCGCGACCGAGGTCGAGCTCAAGGAGCGCAAGCACCGCATCGAGGACGCGGTGCGCAACGCCAAGGCCGCCGTCGAGGAGGGCATCGTCGCCGGTGGTGGCGTCGCCCTGGCGCAGGCCACCACCGTCGCGTTCGAGAAGCTCGACCTCGAGGGTGACGAGGCCACCGGTGCCAACATCGTGCGCGTCGCGCTCGAGGCCCCGCTGAAGCAGATCGCCGTCAACGCCGGCCTCGAGGGTGGCGTCGTGGCGGAGAAGGTCCGCAACTCGGAGACCGGGCACGGCCTCAACGCCGCCACCGGCGAGTACGTGGACCTGGTCGCCGCCGGCATCATCGACCCGGCCAAGGTGACCCGCTCGGCGCTGCAGAACGCCGCCTCCATCGCGGCGCTCTTCCTCACCACCGAGGCCGTCATCGCCGACAAGCCGGAGAAGAACGCCCCGGCCATGGCCGGTGCCGGCGACGGTGGCATGGGCGGCATGGACTTCTGAGTCCCGCCGTCAGCCACGGCTGACACTGCACCACCAGCACTGCCCGGCAGGGGCGGTCCGCTTCGGCGGGCCGCCCCTGTCGGCGTCTGTGCATGCGCGGCTCAGGTTGGTCATGGGCACGTCGTCGCTCGACGCGCCGGTGGACGGCGTGTCCCGCAGCACGACGCCCATGATCAACGGGGCTGGCGGGTCATGCCTCCGGGGCGAAGCGGGTTGACCCAGATCCGCGGCCCGGCCCCGAGGGGTCGACGATGAGCCCCGGTCCGGCCGGGTCCCCGTCGCGGGGGGGGGCGCGCCGGACATAGCCCATCGCGGCGGACCACCGGTCGGCGACCGCCTGGTGGTAGCGGGCGTCGAGGCAGAGGTCCAGGAAGCGGGCGGGGGAGTCGCGCACGACGGCAGGTCAGGTCGAGCGGCCCGTGCGCGAGATCTGCAGTCCCGTGGCTCCCGACGCCGGGAGGGCCCGAGATCGCAGATCTCGTCGCGGCGGACCACCGCCTCGTCGGGGAACACCGGCGGATGAGCGGAGCCGGGGCAGGGTAGGCGGCTCCGGTGACGGTGATCATCGGGACGTCGGGGTGGCAGTACCGCGATTGGCGCGGGCGCTTCTACCCGCCGACGCTGGCCCAGCGGCTGTGGCTGGAGCACCACGCCGAGCACTTCGCCACCGTCGAGAGCAACAACGCCTTCTACCGGCTGCCCGAGCGGGCGACCTTCGAGCGCTGGCGGGAGCGCACGCCGGCCGACTACCGCTGGGCCGTGAAGGCCAGCCGGTTCCTCACCCACCTCAAGCGGCTGCGCGAGCCCACCGAGCCGGTGGCGCGGCTGATGGACCGGGTCGCCGGCCTGGGCGACCGGCTGGACGCCGTCCTGCTGCAGCTGCCGCCCACCCTCCGGGCCGACGTCGACCTGCTCAACGAGTGCCTGGGCCAGTTCCCCGCCGGCACCCGGGTCGCCGTCGAACCGCGGCACGAGAGCTGGTGGACCGACGAGGTCCGCGGGCTGCTGGAGCGGTACGGGGCGGCGCTGTGCTGGGCCGACCGGGGCGAGCAGCCGATCACGCCGCTCTGGCGCACCGCCGAGTGGGGGTACCTGCGGCTGCACACCGGCCAGGACGGCTGGGACTACCCGCCCGAGACGCTGCAGGCGTGGGCGCAGCGGCTGCAGGAGACCTACGGCGACGACGACGTCCTCGTGTACTTCAACAACGACCCCGGCGGCGCGGCGACCCGGGACGCGGTCACCTTCGCCGACGCGGTCCGGGCCGGTGGGGGCACGCACACCCGGGTGCCGACGATGGACCAGGCCAGCGGCGCGGCCTGGCCACCACCGCCGCCCCCGCGTCAGAGGACGGCGCGGTCCTCGACGAAGGCCACGCCGAGCTGACCGGCGGCCTGTTCCAGCACGCCCATCACGGCCAGGGTGTCGGCCAGCGGCATGACGGCGCTCTCGGTCCGCCCGGCGCGCACGCACCCGGTCACCTCGGCCAGCTCGTGGCTGTAGCCGGCGCCGGTCGGGGGGAGGGTGATCTCCTCCGGCTCGGCGTCGGCGCGGTGCAGCACGATCGTCTGCGGGTGGTGGAAGCGGGGCAGCACGTCGATCCAGCCCGCCGTCCCGAACACCCGGGCCTGTCCGGGCAGCGCGTTGCGCAGCGAGGTGGTCAGCGTCGCCGAGCGGCCGTCGGCGTACCCGAGCAGCAGCGAGGCCTCGGCGTCCACCCCGGTGGAGAAGGTGGAGCCGGTGGCGGCCACGGTGTCCGGCGTGCCGAGCACCTGCTGGGCGAAGGAGACGACGTAGACGCCGAGGTCCAGCAGGGCCCCGCCACCGAGCTCACGTGCGAACAGCCGGTCGGCCGGGTCGAACTCGCGGGCCACCCCGAGGTCGGCCTGCACCGAGCGGACCTCGCCGATGGCGCCGTCGGCGATCAGCTCGCGCATCCGGACGACGGCCGGCTGGAACCGGGTCCACATCGCCTCCATGACGAAGACCCCGCGCTCGCGGGCCCGGTCGGCGACCTCCTGCGCACCGGCCAGGGTGGCGGTGAACGCCTTCTCCACCAGCAGCGCCTTCCCCGCGGCGATGGCGCCCAGCGCCACCGCGTGGTGCTGCGGGTGCGGGGTGGCGACGTACAGGACGTCGACCTCGGGGTCGGCGAGGATCTCCGCGTAGGAGCCGTGCGCGCGCTCCAGCCCGTGCCGGCGGGCGAAGTCCTGCGCCCGGTCCAGCGACCGGGAGGCGACGGCCACCACGCGGGCCCCGTCGACGACAGCGAAGTCCTCGACCACCTTCTCCGCGATGCGGCCCGGCCCGACGACGCCCCAGCGGATCTCCTCAGTCACGCCCTGACCGTAGCCGGGGCAGACTGTCCGGGTGGCACTGCTGATCGACACCCCGGTCTGGCCGTGGCGGGGACGGCGGTGGTCGCACCTGGTCAGCGACACCGGCTACGACGAGCTGCACGTCTTCGTCGCCGCGCACCTGGGCATCCCGCGCCGGGCGTTCCAGGGCGACCACTACGACGTCCCCGAGGAGCTGTACGACCGGGCGGTCGCCGCCGGCGCCGAGCCGGTGAGCTGCCGGGAGCTGCTGTCCCGGCTGCTCGCGGCCGGCCTGCGCGTGCGGAAGGCGCATGCCCCGTCGGGCTAGCTGTTCTGACCACGGACGTTGGTGACGGCGTCTGGTGACAAGAGGAAGACCTCCGAGTGAGGTGTGGAGCTGTCTAGGAACCGCTCCTCAACCCGGAGGCCTTCGTGTCCCACGCTAATGCC